>PAHI01000043.1 GCA_002705575.1 Fidelibacterota bacterium
AATTTATTTAAATTTCTATATTGATTATAAATCTGATTAAAATAATCTTCACCAAACTCTTCTCTTCCTGTTGATTTAGGTGGAGGGCTCAGAATATATCCACAATTATCAATTAGATAATTTAACATAGATTTATTAATTGTTCCATACGAACTGTACTCACCATTAAAATCATACGACTCATTCCAAAGTTTTTTAACACACTGATCAATTAAACACATCCCAGGACCTGTATCAAAACCTAGAACATCTTTCTTATTAAGCATTATATATGAAATATTTGATATACCGCCTAAATTAAGCGTCATAATACCCCCATCTGTATCTTTTTTAAAAATTAACCAATCTAGAAATGGCATTAGAGGAGCTCCAGTACCTTTTGATTTTATATCTTTTAATCTAAAATTATAAATCACTGGAACATTAAAATAATCTCCTAAATAGCATGGATTTCCAACCTGTACGCTTTTAACTTTATTTTTATGATAAATAGTCTGTCCATGAATAGATATATAATCAAAATGATGCAGAGATAAGAAACTTCTACTCAATCTCAAAAATTCTTTACCTAAAAAATTATCAATTTTATCAATTTTTACCTTATCTTTGCATCCAATATAACTGATAATTTGATTTATAACTGATTCATCAAACAAAAAACTTTCTTTTGCAATAATCTTGTAATTTAAATTTAAATTTGAATCTATAAATATATCAACAATAGAACAATCAAGAGCATCCATTGAAGTTCCTGACATAAAACCAGCAACTATCATGCCTTTTTTTTAATAGACTCTGATAAAGAACCTTTGTTTTTATTTAATATCATAACTGCTTGATTTTTATTGATACTTTTACTGCCCATTAAAATTGCAATCTTAATATTTTTACCAGATAATTGATATAATTTTTTAGCCTTTTTATCATCAATATTAATTTGATTTTTAATTATATTAATTGCGCGATTAAAAAGTTTTTTATTTTTAGGAATCAAATCAACCATAATATTGCCAAATGTTCTATTAAGTTTTACCATTGATATAGTAGATATCATATTAAGGACCATTTTTGTTGCTGTTCCAGACTTTAATCTTGTTGATCCCGTTATAAACTCAGGGCCAACAATCACTTTAATCAAAAAATCAACATATCTATTATGCAAAATGTCATTACATGTTAAAAAACCTGTTTTTGCACCAATTTCAGTAGCATACTTTAATGCCTCTCTAACATAAGGAGTGTCACCGCTTGCAGATATCCCAAGAAGTATATCATCTTTATTAAATACAATTTTTTTTAATGATTCCACACTATCAGTTATCGAATCTTCTGCACCTTCAATTGAATATTTCAGAGCATTATCACCTCCAGCAATCAACCCAACGATTAAATCTTTCGGTACGCCAAAAGTAGGAGGACACTCGGATGCATCTAAAACACCTAACCGACCACTTGTTCCTGAACCAATATAAATCAACCTCCCTGAATTTTTAATTTTATAAACAACTTCATCGATAAATTTCTCAATTTCAGGTATAGCTTTTTTAACTGAATTAGCAACTAAATTATCTTCATCATTCATTTTTAGCAGCATATTTAAAGTAGACTCTTCCGATATTCTTTTAGAGTTTATATTAATTTGTTCTGTGATTTTGTTGATTTTCATTGTATTTATTGTTTAATTTTAAGGATATCTATGTCAGATTATCTATTACTATATTCAATTATTGGGATTTTATTATCAATGCTTTTTTCAGCTGCAGAAATATCTTTAATAAAATCTAGCCCTCTACAAATCAATGTTTGGAAAAAACAAAATATATTTATAGCTGGCTATACATCAAAATTAATAGATAGAAAAGATGAAACTTTAACTTTGATTTTAATTGGAATTAATTTCTCAAATGTCCTTGCATCTTCCTTTCTTACTATTTTATTTTTAGAACAGGAAATTATATCAGATTCTCTAATAATACCTGTTATATCAATATTAATATTAATTTTTGCTGAAGTTCTGCCTAAAACAATATCAAAAGAATACTCAAACACATCTCTTTTCTTTCTTACTCCGATACTATATTTCTTTAAATTTTTGTTCTATCCGCTTATTGCAATATTAAACAATTTTAATTTTATGAAATTTTCAGAAAATAATCACAGTTCAGACTTAAATGAAACAGAAGAAAGAGAAGACCTAGAGCATGTATACAAAGAAGCGAGTGAAATGGAGATTGTTGAAGAGGAACAAAAAGAAATGATTGAAAACATATTTGACTTCGGAGAAGATACAATTGAAAAAATCATGACACCTAAATCTGAAATATCTGCTGTTTCAATTAATGATGACCTAGAAGTTATATTGCATGTTTTTATTGATAGTGGACATTCTAAGCTATGTGTTTATGAAAATAATCCAAGCAATATTATAGGAATGATTTCTTTATACGACCTTTTTGATACACCTACAGATATAAGAAAAATTATAAAAAATGTTTTATATATACCATATCAAAATAAGGTCATTGATGTTGTAAGACAGCTTCAATCTTCCAATCATAGTATTGGCATTGTTATAAATAAAGACAAAACTGCAAAAGGAATAGTTACTGCTGAAGATATTTTTGAAGAGGTATTTGGAGATTTTGAAGATGAATATGATTTCAAAGATGAAATAATTCATACAAAAAAAGATGGATCTTTTATTATAAATGCATCAATGAGTGTTGCAAAATTTAATCAAAGATTTAATAATATCATTCAATCTGACTATGAATCTTTAGCAGGCTATATTATAAATGAAATTGGTAAGATTCCTAAAAAGAGAGAAGTTTACTTCCTTAATATTGGTCAAGTTAAAATTATAAAAGCATCTCTCAGAAAAATTGAAATAATTCAATTATTTATCAATCGCTAGACTTATTTTTATTAACAATATATATAGCAACTAAACTTAATAATCCACCTATACCCACATTAAAAGAAAATGGCTCATTTAAGAATACATATGCCGTACTCATAGCAATAAAAGGCACACAAAATATAAATACACTTACTTTAGATGGACCTAATAATGGTGTCACATAAATATAAACAGAAGTGCCAAAAGACATTGCACCAATAGAAACTAAAAAGAAATTTAAATAAAACTTCAGATCAAGTCTTTTAAAATCTAAATCTCCTAAATCAGTAAATGGCCATGAAATTATAGCAGTAAAAAAATAACACAAGAAGATAAAAACATACGGATCTATTCTATTCATAGAATAATTAAAAAAAATAGTCATCACACCCCATGCTATAGAACAAAAAATAAAATATAAATTATTTGAATGTATAATAGATACTATCCCTTTATTCCACAAATCCATAATAATAAAACCACCTATTAAACCTAAACAGACACCAAAAATATCATTTACTGAAATTTTTTTACGAATTAATGACATAAGAATAATTGTTATTAAAGGATTTAACGTTGTTACTAAAACACCACCCTCTCCAGCAAGCCCATAATAAGTCCCCTTAAAAAAGAAAATATTATAAACGAAGAAAAGAATACTAGGGATAAAAATATATTTTAAATCACCTATTTTAGGGATTGTTTTTTTTCTTAAAAGAACAAAAGGTAATAACGACACGAATCCAAAAAAAAATCTTAAAAAAACCAGATTATAAAAACTTACATACTGACCTATAACTTTTGCACTACTCCATGCCGTTGCCCAAGAAACCATTGCAACAAACATCCAAAAATAAATTTTTGAATAATTTAACTGATCACTATCTTTCAAAAAAATAAATAAAAGCTAAACAATTTCACAATCTATACATTTACCTTTTGATGCAAGACTATTGTTTTTAGCTCTATATAAAAAAGCATCTTGTGCTTCTTTTCTGTTGTAACCTTGCCATGAATTTAAAGCATCTTGCTGAAGCGCTCTACCATACGAAAAAGTTAGATTCCACGGCAAATCAGAATCTATTAAATTCATAGCATTTAAATGAGCCGTTGCAAGATTACTGCTTTGACCACCAGATAAAAAAGCAATTCCAGCAACATCACTAGGCACATTATTTTTCAAGCATCTTAGAGTCATATCTGCGACTTCATTAACAGGAGCCTGCTTAGAGCAATCAATAGCAGAAATAACCATATTAGGCTTTAGAACCATACAATCTAATAACACTCTTTGTATATCAAGCTGACCAAAAGTCGTTTGTAGCACAAGCTCAGTAACTTCATAACATTTCTCAATAGTATGTCTGCCATCCATTAATACTTCTGGTTCAACAATAGGAACCAAACCTGATTCTTGACAAAGAGCTGCATATCTAGCCAAAGAATGCATATTAGCCTGCAAGCTACCTTTAGAAGGAATGTTATCACCAATTTTTATAACACCTCTCCATTTTGCAAAACGGGCACCTAAATTATAGTAGTTAATCAGCCTTTCCCTTAATCCATCTAAACCTTCTGTAATTTGCTCATCATTAAATCCAGCAAGATTCTTGGTTCCTTTATCTACTTTTATACCAGCAACTACACCTTTTTCTCTTAAGTAAGCTGGAAAAGGTTTTTTTTGATCGCAAGTTGTTGTTTGATGAAATGTCTCATCAAACATAATAACACCTCCAATATAATTTTCCATTCCCTCAGCACTAAACAATAAATCTCTATATTCGTTCCGATTCTCAAAAGTTGATTGCACACCTATAGAATCAAATCTTTTTTTACAAGTAGGGTTGCTTTCATCTGCAGCTAAAATACCCTTACCTTTTCCAGTCATAAGTTTTGCTATTTCTTTTAAACTTTTCATATCCTATCCTTTTTCTTGTCCTATTTCAACTAGCATATCTCTATACCATTTCTTATTAGAGTTAAAAGGTTTTCCACCTTTTATTTGTCTAAAATCAATACAATCAATTTTTTTATTTTTATTATCATTCAAACCTGCAACACCACTTTTTCCTTCTAAAGCATAATCTACAGCTTTTTTGCAAATTTTATCAATTAAAGAAATATCATTTTTATTAGGAGCTGATGATCGTGCAAAATAACCACTTTTCTGCACTAAAACTTTTTTTGCATTAGTCCATTTAGAAATTTTATTTGCATACCACTTTCCTGGATTAATATCATCAAGTCTCACATGACCAAATGCATCAGTCTTTATAGTAATTCCATTAGATTCTAAATCTTTAATTATATTTTTAATACCAGCACCTTCACTTAAAAAAATATTAACACAATCATAACGGTCCATAACCTTATTCAATCTTTTTGATTCTTTAACCATATCAATATCATTCTCAGGTATATAAATCCCATGTATATCCCAACTTTTTCTATTTAAACCATTATCATCATAAAACATTTTATTTTCTAACTTCTTTCTATAATAATAAGCTGATTTTGCTGTTAACCAACCGCAATTTCTACCCATAACCTCATGTATTATTAATTGTCTTTTACTTGTTGTGTTTTCATTGACAATATTTTCGAAAAAATTTGCACTCTGCTCTGCAGCAGTATCCGCACCAAGAGTTATAGATATTGGATAGACATCGTTATCTATTGTCTTTGGCAGTCCAACAACAGTCAAATCATAACCTTTTTCATCTAAAAATAATGCTAAATCACATGCTGTGCTATTCGTGTCATCTCCTCCAATAGTATGCAAAATATCTATCTTGTCATTAATAAGTTGATTAGCTGCAACTTCTAATGGATTTTCACCTTCATTTATATAACCATTTTTTATACAATCATTTAAATTAGTCAATTTAACTCGACTATTTCCTAAAATTGTACCACCAAACTTCTTAAGATTATCTAAATCATGCTTATTTTTAAATATTAAAGGCATAGACTCTCCCTTAAGAAGACCATAATAACCATATCTATAGCCTACAAAATTGAAAGACGTACCCTTTTTACAATATTGCTCTATAAGAGAGCTAATTGAAGCAGATAAACATGGAGCAATTCCACCTGAAGTTAAAAAAGCTATTTTCATAAAATTTTCGTAATTTATTAATCTGATAATTTAATACTATGTTTAAAACATATAATCTATATATTTTTTTATTTATACTTAATTTAATTTCTTTAGGCAATTCTCATGCAAAGAATATAGAGTGTTCCATATGTAGCTCTAATATTAAAAGTAAAGAATATCTAATAGATATATGGGGTAACCCATTTCATATATCACATCAAAAAGAAGGAATCTTCTGTGAATGCTGTTCAAGAATCATTTCAAAAAAAATTACTAATGGAGGCTATCAATTAAATGATGGACGATATATTTGCTCCTTATGTGATGCTTCAATAATTAAAAATGATGATGATATAAATAACTCATTTATTAAGGTTCAAAAAAAATTATACAAAGAAGGCTTAGAAATAGATAACATTAATAATATAGAAGTTAAATTAATTAATAGATCTGAAATGAAGAAATATTATAACTTTAACGAAAACAACCATCTTCAAGGAATCACAAAAATATCTATTGGAAGTGATAAAATATTTAAAATTTTCATACTAAACAACACTCCTAAAATTCAATTTGAAGCAACATTAGCACATGAGCTTCTACATGTTTGGCTTTATGAAAACAACATAAAAATATCTGATAGAAAAATGGAAGCTTTTTGTAATCTAGGAACCTATTTAATGTATGAAGAAGACGGTACAAAATTTTCAAAGATTCATATTATGAGTCTAGAAAATAAAAATAAAAATATGTATGTAACTGAGTATAAAGTGTTAAAATCTTTAATGGATAAACATAGTTTTAGACATATTTTAAACAACATAAAAACAATTGAAATAAAATGAAAAAATACAATCCTCATAAAGATTCCGATAGTCAAGCTACTTTAGATTGGATTGAATCTTTAGACTCTGTTATAAAATTTGAAGGTATTGAACGTGCTCATTACATAATAGAGAAATTAATTGAATACTCTAGAAGAAATGGAGTTAGACTTCCATACTCTCCATGTACTCCATATTTTAACACAATACCTACAGATCAGCAACAACCCTTCCCAGGTAATAGGTCTATAGAAAGACGTATAAAATCAATAAATCGTTGGAATGCTATGGCTATGGTAGTAAGAGCAAATAAATTTAACGAAGGAATTGGAGGCCATATATCTACTTTTGCATCTTCAGCAACTCTTTATGAAGTGGGATTCAATCATTTTTTCAAAGGTCCGGATTATCATGGAGGTGACTTAGTTTTTTTTCAAGGCCATGTTGCTCCTGGAATCTATGCTAGATCATATATGGAAGGACGTTTAACTGAAGAACATTTACGAAATTTCAGAAAAGAAATATCTAGTAAAAATGGTCTTTCTTCTTACCCACATCCATGGCTAATGCCCAATTATTGGGAATTTGCAACTGTATCTATGGGATTAGGACCTATTATGGCAATTTATCAAGCAAGATTTATGAAATACCTGCAAAATCGAAATTTAATTCAAAAAACAGATAAAAAAGTATGGGCCTTTTTGGGTGACGGAGAAATGGATGAGCCAGAATCACTAGGTGCCCTAACTCTTGCTTATAGAGAAAAACTAGATAATCTTATTTTTGTTGTAAATTGCAATCTCCAACGATTAGATGGACCCGTTCGTGGAAATGGAAATATAATTCAGGAATTAGAAGGAGCTTTTAGAGGGTCAGGTTGGAATGTAATCAAAGTTATATGGGGATCAAACTGGGACTCTATTTTTGAGAAAGATACCAAAGGACTCCTTGCTAAAAGAGTTAAAGAGCTTGTAGATGGAGATCTTTTAAAGTATGTTGTTGAAGGCGGTGCTTACACGAGAGAAAATTTTTGGGGGAAATATCCAGAATTAAAAGATATGGTTTCACATCTATCAGATGAAGACTTAGAAAATCTGAAACTTGGAGGACATGATCCTGCAAAAATTTATGCTGCATACTATGAAGCTATAAATCATAAAAACCAACCAACTGTCATATTAGCTAGAACTATTAAAGGTTATGGCCTTGGAGAGTCTGGAGAAGGCCGTAATGTTACTCATCAACAAAAGAAATTAAACGAAGAAGAATTACTACAATTCAGAACAAAGTTCAATATACCTTTGTCTGATCAAGATTGTATAAAAACACCATTTTATAAACCTTGTGAATCGAGTGAAGAGGTAGAATATATTCATGAAAGACGAAAAAAACTTCATGGCTACATGCCAAATAGAAAAGACGCTTCAAAGAACCTTACAATACCTGAATTAACAATCTTCAAGGAACTTTTAGAAGGATCAGATAAAAGAAAGATATCTACAACTATGGCATTTGTACGTTTACTAAGATTAGTATGTAAAGATGCAGAAATTGGTGAAAAAATTGTTCCAATAATACCTGATGAAGCTAGAACGTTTGGAATAGATCCTTTATTTAGAGAGATTGGGATTTATTCAAGTGAAGGACAAAAGTATGAACCTGTAGATTCTGAACAATTCTTATTTTATAAAGAAGCACAAAATGGTCAGATTCTTGAAGAAGGAATTACAGAAGCAGGATCAATATCTAGCTTTATTGCTGCAGGTACTTCTCATATAACAAATGGAATTAAAATGATCCCATTTTTTATATACTACTCAATGTTTGGTTTTCAAAGAATCGGAGATTTTATTTGGGCTGCCGCAGATATGAGGACCAAAGGATTTTTAATCGGAGGAACAGCAGGCAAAACAACTTTATCAGGAGAAGGTTTACAGCATCAAGATGGACATAGTCATTTAATTGCAGGAACTATCCCAAACTTAAAAGCATATGACCCTGCTTTTTCATATGAAATAGCTGTAATAATACATGATGGTATGAAAAAAATGTATCAAAAAAATCAAGATATATTTTACTATATAACAGTCGAAAATGAAAATTACCATCATCCAAAAATGCCAAAAAACATAGAAAATGGTATTATTAAAGGAATGTATCAATTTAAAAAATCTGAAAATATAAAATTAAAAGTCCAATTACTTGCAAGTGGAGCAATTTTAAATGAAGCAATTGAAGCATCTAAACTATTAAAATCTGACTGGAAAATAAACTCTGATGTTTGGTCTGTTACAAGCTATAGTGAATTGTATAGAGATGCAGAAAATATTGAAAGATGGAATATTTTGAATCCAGAAAAAGAACAAAAAACAACCTACATAGAAACATCTCTAAACAAAAATTATCCCGTAATTGCTGTGTCAGACTATATTAAATTAGTCAGTGAGCAAATTTCACCTTATATAAATTCTTATTTCACATCTCTTGGAACAGATGGTTTCGGTCGAAGTGACACACGAGAAAACCTGAGAGATTTTTTTGAAATAAATCGTTACTATATAGTTATTTCGGCCATAAATTCTTTGGTAAAAACAAATAAAATTGATAAAAAAATGTTACAAAAAGCAATTCAAAAATATAGTATAGATACAAAGAAAAAAAATCCTTTTCAAATATAAAATGAATATAATTTTACCACAACTAGGAGAAGGAATTGATAAAGTTGAAGTGACAGATGTATTCTTTTCAAAAGGCGATTCAGTCAAATTTAACGATATCTTAATAGTCGTAGAGTCTGACAAAGCTTCTATGGAAATACCTATAGAAGAATCTGGAACAATAGCTCAAATTTTAATTGCAAAAGGAGATTTAATAAAACCTGGCGATATAATTGCTGAAATAACCAACGATACCACATCTACAGATAAAGATGACCTCAATGACTCAAAAAACAAAAACCCTGAAAATAATTCTATAACAGAAGAGGGGGCCCCTATAAAAGAACAAGACATTACAGAAAATGACAGGCTAAACACACCTGAAAAACTAAATTCTTTTAAAAAAACAATTGATATAATCACAACTCCTTCCGTAAGAAAGCTTGCAAGAGAACTAGGATGTAATCTTAATAATATAACAGGATCTGAAAAAAACAACAGGATAACTAAACAGGATGTGCTAGAGTATGTTAAAAAAAATGTAGAAGAAAAAAAAATGACATCGCCAAATCAAATTGAAGATGAATCTAAGTCTGATAATTACTCTAACCAATCGAATCCTGATCATAAAGTAAAAAAAACTCATAATGAAAAAACTGATAGCAAAATTAATGAAAAGCAATTTTTAAAGTTTGGCTCAATCGAAAAAGTTATGTTTAATAACATTAGAAAAGCAACATCAGAAAAAATGACAAAATCATGGAACACCATTCCTCATGTCACTCATTTTGATGAAGTTCCAATAGATTACATACTTAATCTAAAACAAGAAATTCAATCTGCTACTGATTCAAATAAAATATCTATATTAACTTTTATTATTAAATCTTTAATCAAAACATTAACAGTTATGCGAAACTTCAATAGTACCATAGATATTGAAAATGATATTCTTATTATAAAAAACTACATAAATCTTGGTATAGCAGTAGACACGCCTAATGGCCTTGTTGTACCATCTTTAAAAAACATAGAAAAAAAATCATTAAAAGAAATAAATGATTCAATTATTCAAATTAGTAATAAAGCACGGACTAAAAAAGTATCTATTGAGGATTTATCAGATGGTACTTTTACTATATCTAGTTTAGGTGGAATTGGTGGCAAGTTCTTCACTCCTATTATAAATTATCCTGAGGTTGCTATAATGGGAATATCAAGGATATATACAAAATTAGGATTAGACTATAACAACTTACCGTATGAAACAAAGATACTGCCTTTTTCATTATCTTACGACCACCGTGTTATAGATGGTGCAGAAGCTGCACGCTTTTGTAATTTATTTAAAAAAAACATAACAAATTTATCATCACATGAATAATATATCGAATTCTGATCATGAATTAATTGTTATAGGCTCTGGACCTGGAGGATATGCAGCTGCTTTTAGAGCTGCAGATCTTGGAATAAAAGTAAGCCTAGTAGAAAAAGACTCTAATCTTGGAGGTGTATGTCTAAATAGAGGATGCATACCTTCAAAATCACTTCTATATATATCGAAAATTGTAAATGAAACACAGAAAGCATCTGAGATTGGTGTAAAATTCAAATCACCAAAATTAGAAATAACTAAAATAAATGAATGGAAAAATTCTATAATTAAAAATTTATATACTGGGATAGAAAGTTTAGCAAAAAGAAGAAATGTAACTATAATTAATGGTAAGGCTAAGTTTATTTCCAAAAATGAATTGATAATTTCTAATGCTGAAAAAACCATGAATGCCAAATTTAAAAATTGTATTATTGCAACTGGTTCAAAATCATCTAATATTTCAAACATAAAAATAAATCATAAAAACATAATAAGTTCAAAAGATGCTTTGGACTTCAAATCTATACCTAAAAATATGCTGATAATAGGAGGAGGGTATATTGGATTGGAAATGGCCACATTTTATAGTGGTATGGGCAGCAATATAGATGTTGTAGAGTTTTCATCTAACATATTATCTGACATGGACTACGATCTAGTTAAGACACTTAAAAGAGAACTGAATAGTAAAGTGAGTATATTAACGGAAACTAAAGTAATCGATGTAAAAGATAATATAAATAATGTTTCAGTATCACTTGAGTCTTCAAATAAAGAAATTACTAAAAAATCATATGATAAAATTTTAGTTTGCGTTGGAAGAGAGCCTAATACTGGGAGCCTTAATCTTTCTAATGCAGATATAGAAACTAATGAAAAAGGATTTATTGAAGTAAATTCTGAATGTAGAACACTAACTACTAATATTTTTGCAATAGGAGATATTACAGGTAATCCAATGCTTGCTCATCGAGCAACGCATCAAGGCAAAGTAGCTGCTGAAGTTATCGCTGGCAAAAAAAGAGTTTTTGAGCCTGAATCTATACCCTATGTTATATTTACTAATCCAGAAATTGCATGGGTAGGCCCCTCTGAAAAAGAATTACAAAACAAAGGTGAAAAAATAGGGATTAAAACCTTCCCATGGCAAGCAAATGCTAAGGCACTGACTTTAGGTTGTTCTTATGGAAAAACTAAAATTATTTACTGTAAAAAAACCCATAAAATATTTAGTATTGGTATCATTGGAACAAATGCTGGAGATTTGATTGGAGAAGCTGCTCTTGCAATTGAAATGAATGCTTTTGTTGAAGACATATCTTTATCAATTCATCCTCATCCTACATTAACAGAAACAATTGCAAATGCTGCCGAAATGATTGATGGGACCATCACTGATTTATATTACCCAAAAAGAAAAATCTCTAATCACTAACTATATTCTTTTCTAGCTTTTTTTTGATTTGAATTAAATTATTAGTAGGTAAATCACATACATAATTTTCACATATATATGTCATAGGTGTATCTTTTTCATTATTATTAGAACATAGTAAAATTGAGAAACATATTATTAATAAATACATTCTTTATTTTAAGATAACACCATCTTTATTCCATGATCTCATAAGTGTCTTTTCTATACCGAATTCGTAAAGTTGTTCTGACTTTAATTTACCATTTCTATAGTACCATCTTTCATAACCATTTTTTTGTCCATAAAAATACTTAACAGAATGCATTAGCATGCCATCAGGATAATAATCTCTCCAGTAACCATGAAGTTTACCATTTTCATAATTTGCTTCTGAAGCAAGATTGCAGTCCTCATCCCACTTCAACATTGGTCCATCAAATTTATTATTAAAAAAAGATACTCGATATTTTTTGCAGCCATTATCATAATATTCTATTGACTTTTTTCTTGTAAACTTTTTAAAAATTTTAGGAGTCTTAAAATTTGTACAACTTGTTATTATTAAAAAAATATATATATTTAATAATAGCAACTTCATTAATTCTATTTTTCAGCAGTAATGCTAAATTTTATAGTAAAATCATCATAAATCATTCTATCTGACAAATTTTCAAAAAAACTACCTGAACCATAAATTATATCAAAATCTGTTCTATCAATAGTAGCAACTCCTATTGATTTAGCATAATTATTATCTATATGAATTGAGGCAGGTATTATAATTTCATTCTTTATATCTTTAATAGTCATAATACCTTCAATTGCAATATTATCAACCATAATAAATTGATATGTCTTATTTATTTCAAATGATGCAAATGGATACTTTTCAACACTAAAAAAATCGTCATCTTTAAGATGATTCTCTAATTTTTTATTCCATTCGTAATTTTCAATATCTAATACTTTAATGGTATTCATATCAATAATAATGTTACCACCTAGTATAGAATCATTTCTTATATCTATAAAACCTTCCTTTATAGATATTTCACCATAATGTTCTCCAGTAACTTTTGAACCAACCCATAAAACTTTAGACTGATCGGTATTTAAAATATATTTTTCAGAATATATAATTGAAAAAATAATATATAGTAAAAAAAAAGTTCTCATAATAAAATTCCTTAATATTAATAATAATTATACTGAATTTAAATAAAAAAGGGAACTCTTAAAAGAGCTCCCTTTTATTGTTTACCAGAGTCGAAGTTATAATAGGAGTAAGAAGTAGGCAGAGTACTTCCCTCTTTTTCTTACGTATGAAATTTATATTATAATTCACGATATCTAAATTGATGCAGAGCACAAAATTTCAACAATTCAATTATATCCTTTAATTTTAGCTCTTTTTAACTCAAAAAAATCTCTAATAATGCTTAAACACTTACCTTCAAGAATTCCTCCAAAAACAGTTGCTTTATGCGGAAACTTAGGACTACTACATAATTGATACAAAGATGATGCACACCCATATTTATTATCATAAGCTCCAAATATTACATTACTTAAACGAGAATTAACAATCGCTCCAGCGCACATCAAACAAGGCTCTTTTGTAACATAAAGACTACAACCATCTAATCTCCAATTTTTAATACTGCTAGTAGCAGAAGTAATCGCAATCATTTCAGCATGAGCAGTCCCATCATTCAATGTTTCACATTGATTATATCCTCTTCCTATTATTTGATTGTCTTTAACAATAATAGCTCCAATAGGAACCTCTTCTTGTTGAAAAGCTTTTTCCGCTTCACGAAACGCATACTCCATCCATTTTTTCTTATTATCTTTATTAAAATCCATTGATAAAATTGAATGCTCCTATGGTTGAAATCACAGCAGTCTCAGTCCTAAGCCTTCTATTTCCAAGAGAAACTGTCTTAAAGTTATTATCAACTGCTAAATTTACCTCATCTACAGTAAAATCACCTTCAGGACCAATGATAGCACATGTATTTACATCTGACTCTAAAGCTTTGCTAATAAAAAGCCTCTTTTTATCTACTATATGTGGAATAACACATTGTTTTTCTTTTACTCCTAAAATAAAATCCTTATAAGCAATCATGTCTTCAATAATAATTTTATAAGGATTAAAGGATTGTTTCATTGAAGAAATAGCAATTTTTTTCAAACGCTCAATTTTAACTTTTTTTCTTATAGAACGCCTAGTCTTTATAAAAGTTAACTTATAGGCTCCCATTTCAACAATTTTTTCAACAAGCCAATCTAATCTATCTGTACTTTTAGGAGGCGCTACTGCAATATGAATATTAAACTTATTTTTTTCTATAAAATCAGATTTAATGATTTTAACAGTACAACTATTATAATTATCATCCAAAATTTCACATTCATATATATGGCCCATCCCATCCAAAACTTTGATTTTATCGCCTATTTTATGACGCAAAACTTTAATACAATGCATAGACTCAATACTAGATAAATAAATAAGATTTAAGTCTTTTTCTTTTAAACCATAAAAAGGAATACTCATCGCAATATTACTTTAACCTTGTTTAAGTCTCCATCAATATCGCTATAACCAGAATCTATATTAAGTATTTTGCATATCAAGGGGTAAACATGAATATTTTCAAAAGATTTTATAGACTGATTAACTTTAAATGATGGACCTTTAGCATAAAATATTCCATGCATATTTTTAAATGAAGGATCATAGCCATGCATACCATTTAATGTTTTTCCAACTTTTTTATAATTATTTCTATCTGTTATAAACCAACCTTCATGCGCAACAAATAAAAAATCAGGAGAATCTTCATTAATAAAGTTATATTGAGAGGGAATTTTATCTTTTTTATAAACATTCATATGTTCTATAAATTCAGTATGCTTATATATTTTTCTTTTTGAAAAACCTTTTCTCTTTTTATCTACAAACAAAATACTTCCACCTCTTCCATAGTCAACTTTTTCTTTAGGTAGAAAATCATCTATAAAAATAATCTTATCTTTAGTAACAGAAGACATGCCGTGATCACTAACTATTATTAAATCAAGTTTATCCTTTATATCTAATAAATCTATTTGAGCTAGCAAATATCCTAATAACTGATCACTTTGAGTTATAATATCTTCAGTTTCCATTGATTTAGGACCAAACATATGACCTGTATGATCTGGCTCACTAAAATACAACAATACTAAATTAGGTCTATCTTTTTTAGGTAACCTAAACCAAGACATAACTGAATCTATCCTAGATGTAAATGAAATTGCTGAATCATATTTTTTGTAAATAGAAGGAGTTTTACCTGTTGCTTCTGAACCAACCCAAAAATATGACGCTGATTTTATATTATTTTTTTCTGCAGTTACCCATATAGGTTCACATCCATAAAAAGAACTATCTATAACAGAAGTTCGATTATACATTGAGTACATCTTATCTAATCTTTTACTATAAAAATGATTAGATATAATTTTATGCTTATTTGCATAGCATCCAGTTGCTATGGAATAATGGTTTGGGAAAGTTAATGATGGAAAAATAGGTATCAAAGACTCAGCTTTTACTCCATTTTTTTTCACTTTATCAAAATTAGGAGTATCTATATGCTGCATATAATCATATCTAAACCCATCAAATGAAACCAATAAAACATAATTATCCGAAAAGGATATTTTTAAAAAAATACATAGAAATAAATAAATCACTTTAAGATTCTGCCCATAAATTTGTTTTAACAAAAAATATTAATAATTTTATCAAAATTAAACCACTCATAAAAAAACTACTTTTAATAAAATATAGATTCGCTAGTACACCCGATAGGATTTGAACCTATAGCCTCTTGTTCCGTAGACAAGTGCTCTATCCAATTGAGCTACGGGTGCATTTATACAAATGAAAATATAATATATTTTATTTTTATTTCTTTGCTTTTTGTAGCAAATTAGAACAATGCTATGAATAATTTTATAATTTTATCAATCTCTATCTCTTTCGTTCTAGGACTATCAAACATTCTAGATGAATCCAATATTTTAGGTAAACAAAAAAAAGAACCTAATAATATGAAAGCTTATGGAAGCATTGACTTTGGAGATAGCAAACAATATGTAACCTCTAAATTTAAAGAAAATGAAATCTTTACCGATTTATATAACAATATTTATTTCATATACTTATTTGATACTCCCTTTCAAATAGAATTCATTTATGGTACGAATGAACGGAAACCTACTTTTTTAAAAACAATACGACTAAAACTACAATCAATAGTTGATAGTTATGTAATTGATAAAATAATTGAATCTTTTAATGAAAAATATGGACCCTCTGACAAATACTACATTAATCTTGATGGAAATATAAGAGACTATTATAAATGGTTACATATAGATAAAATAATTCACTTAGATTTTGATGGTATTGATATTGATATAACTATTAATTCTAAACATTTCAACAAATTATCTAAAAGCTCTATTGAAGAAGATATTGAGAATCGCTATAAAAAAAAGTTAGAACGTTTTGAAAATCAAATGAATAAGTTGTAAAAAGTATATTTAAACCCTATCTATAGTCCTGAAATAAACCTAACTCAAAATTATATTTATGATACGAATTATATCTAAAACACTTATTTGATTGTCACCATTTAAATCTGCATCACTTTTCTGACAATCATCAAAATCAGAAGAACTAATACCTCCTGACAATATAATATTAACAACAATAATTATGTCTTCGACAGCAATAGTAAGATTATCGCTAACATCACCAGGAATATTGCTACAATCATCGCATTCATCAAATATGCCATCTCCATCACTATCCAGATTACTTGTAGCATTACAGGGCAAACATTGTGGACCACATTCATCTAAAAGTTGCTGAATAAAACTTGAAGTTGAACCCCCAGACCAGCCATTTACTGTAGAATTAGTCCCATCACATGTAATTCCTGATTGATTTGGATTCCCATTTGAATTAAGAGGAAAAGGCTTCGCCCTTACGGTCATTGTATGGTCAATCAAAGCATAAGTGGGTGTTGCACCTCCCCATGAATCATAAAAAAGACTCACCATAGATGGTGAACCACTTTCATCAGCATCTATTATAAGAGGTGAATTAGGCACACCTAAATTTTGCCATTGTTGAGCTGTATACTGACCTTGCTGAGAACCATTGTTATTAGGTAAAGTAGACCCAAGAGCATTAAGAACAATAAAATTATATTCATCTGAAAACTGAGTTCCTAGCCCGTCAACTACGGGAACATTTTGATAGCAAGGACCTCACCAAGTTTCACTCATATCAATAAAAATGACATGATATTTACCACCATTTAAATCTCCATTTAAATCAGATAATTTAAAGATATCTCCACTAGAATATTCTTCATTACCAGCATTTTGCGCTACTATATACTCTATATTTTGATCTGATAACGAAATCTGATCGCCCGCACAATAAACTTGCGCTATTATTAAACTAAAACTAAATGATAAAATTGTAAATAAAACTCTCATAATTGCCTAACTTTAATAATTATTTCATCAACACAGCTTTCATACTTTGAAAGTTATTTTCAAACTGAAACCTAACATAATAAACACCAGATGGGAGATTTGATGCTTTCCACTGATATGAATGTAATCCTGAAGTTTGGAAACCTTCAAAAATAGACCCAACCTCTCTACCGTTTAAATCATAAACAAGTAGTTCTACATACCCATCCCTAGGTAATATAAACTCAACTTCAGTTGATGGATTAAATGGATTTGGATAAATTTTACTAAGACCATAAAATTCTGGATTATAATTATATGAATTTTGATTTTCGCTACTATAATCAACTTGAATTTGTCTACCAGACTCAGATACAGCAATAATACTTACATCATCTAAACCAATATCAGAATCTTTAATTTTAAAATATATACTATTACTATCAAATACCCTGTTTTCAAAAAGCTTATCAAAAGAAAGCATTGTAAACTTTCCATTTTTATTTTCAGACCATATACCAATATGACTATTATCTATAAGCTCTACATCAAAAGTCTTATTGCTTTCAAAAGTCAACTGTATACCTGCAACTTGAGTATCTGATATTAAATATAACCCCGTATCATCACCTTCTTTAACAATTCTAGCTTGAATTTTTTGATTTAAGGCATCAATATCCAAAGATATATCTCTAGAAAGACCAAGAGTTATTCTAATAATTTCAATGATATCCATAATACTAACTTCAAAATCATTATTTAAATCTAAATCAGACTTCTGACAATCATTGAAATTCTCAGAATTCATACCACCTGACAATATTGCTTGAACAGCTATGATTATATCACTTACATCAATTAAAAAATCATCATTAGGATCACCTGCTTTGTTATGACAATCATCGCATGTATCACCAAATCCATCCTCATCGGCATCAATTTGATCAGGATTATAAGTATTAGGACAATTATCTAAAAGACTAAATATCAAATCTGAATCTAAGTCATGATTATTACATGGTTCACAATCATCTAGCATACTTTGAAGGGTCATGTCAGCTAAAAAAGCTCCAACATTATTGTTCTTTCCTACAACTGTCATTGTATGATCTATAAATACATTAGAAGGAAATGCTCCTCCCTGGCCTAACATATCTATAAAATCATAACCAGGCTCTCCAGAATCAAGGTAACCATTACCGTTTAAATCAATAGCTGGACCATCATCTATAATTGTATTATTTGCTAAAGAACCTTGATTGCCCCACCCTTGACAATCAGTGATAGCAGAAGAAAGATTCATATCATCTAAATGAGTTAATGATACAACATGATTATGGAATGAATCAGAATCAGGATTCATCCAATTGTCAACTATATTATCCATTGAACCAATGGAACTATAGCAAGGACTTCACCATGCAGCAGCTAAATCAATGTGGATAACATAATATTTGCCACCATTTAAATCTCCATTCAAATCAGCAAGTTTAAATTGATTGCTCCCATTATGTGGATTTTCGCCATTACATACATCTGCTGTGATATTTTGGTCAGAGACACTAATTGTCTGTCCAATCTGATAATTAACACTAAAAACAGTACTACATAAAAAAACAACTAGAGCTAAATATTTCACTAAAACCTCCTAATAAATATAACGTTTACATAATATACTAAAAAATACAGAAACATCATATTTCATATTGTAACTAATTTTAGAAAAAGTTTCTGTATGTTAATTTAATGCCATCTTTGAAACCTGGCTGCTCAGCACAAATTCCATTGGCACATACTAACCCACCTTTCTGAGATCCATAAAAAACAGAAATCTGGCCAAACTGATCTAAGTTCAAAGAAAAATCTAATCCTTTCCAGTCCTGATTACTTTCAGTTAAATATTGCGTATTTCTTCTTTTTTCATGCTCGTAAAATAAGCTTAACGTCCAAAGCCCCTTTGAATTGTAAGATGCGCTTAAATACGTATTATATTCACTGAAATCTGAAGCTTCATCAAAATCATAATTATTATTTAAGGCAATATTTTGATTCACATTAATTGTCTCTTTTTTCTGATACTCTATATAAAAAATCCATGAACTTAAATTTTCTACTGATATAGTGAATTGCGTGGGAATTGTCCATGATTTGACAAATTCATATTTCCGTTCAATTGATTTACCTAAATACAAGCTACTCAAATAATCTTCACGACTTTTACCAAACTGATCTGTAATTTTATAATCAGCATATTCTTCTGGATTCACATAACCTTCACAGTTATCTTCGCCTAGAAATTGAATTGCAAAAACACAATCATTCTGGAATGAATTCCATCTATCATTAATTATCGTTTGTGCATTATTGTAAAAAATACTCCATGCATTATCTATATCTACAAGAACCTGGTCCGAATAATTAAAATTCTTTGTTTCCTGATGCTTAATTATTTCTGAGTAGTAATCAAACCCTATTTTCAGGTATAATCTATCCTTAATATAACCACTTAACTCAGCGTACAATTGACGATAAGGATAAAAGGAAACAAAATTATCATCAGAATCATCATAATTTAAAAGATCTATTAAGCTAGGAGTTGAAATCTGATTGTTTACTAAATCTAGACTTAATACCCCATTTTCATCTAAGTTATTAACTAAATCTTGTCCTGTTTCCACATATTGATTAGCAGCACTAAGAAAACCATTTATATAAGTGTATTCAGAACCTTGATTTATTTCATTTATAGGATTATTTTCTATGTAGCTTTCAACATAATCTTCTACGCTATACAAAGAATTATAAGTATATCGTTTTTCTTTTGCGTTATTTCTTCTAGATAAAGAAATATTCCCTAAAAAATTTAAATTCTTTGTTAATGGTGAAACTAATTCTATTTGATGGCCTATTTCATCTCCATAATTCATTGAATGCGCATTTCTTGATGCCAATATTGAACTAGATACATAATATACGGTTGGAGGAGAAGAAAAAGTCATAATATCATATGCCATATCATAATTTTTATATTCATACGTTAAACCAAGACTTTTAATATTTGTGCCCATAGAAGCATATAAACGATGTCCTTGAACCTTGCTTCCCAAAAGCTTATCATAATTTGACCAATCACCTTCAAAATACAAATCTAAATATTTGCCAGGAATTCCCCAGCCTAGATTTATGCTGTTCGCAAATAAAGAATCAGCTGTTATTTCTGATTGAACTATTCTATCAACCAAATCCCAATCAAATACTGTTGAGCTTTTATATTCACCTAGATAGAACGATGAAACAGTGCTTTCATCTATATATTTAGTTTGATTTTTATACAAAAAGTGACCATAACCATAATCTGTGTCATAAACTAACCCTCCAGAAATTATATTATTATCAATAAATCTATCAGGAATCTCAATAGCAGGATTAGTTCTTTGCTGTAACTCTGAGCTTCCTCCAACAATGAATAAATCAACATTACCTATATTATAGATAACTTCAAAACCTCTAAAACTATTATCAAAATCAATACTTTGATCAGGATATGTATATAAACCTAAACCTGCGCCATAAAGAGAATATATATCTCCAAACTTTATATATGTTTTGTCAAACTGTCTGTCAAAATAAAATTTACTTACTACATTATGTAATTCTGTTTTTGAAAAACCTAATACTGGGGCATCACTATATTCAAGTTCAATATAATAATAGTAATCCTTAAAATTAGAATTGATTTTTAGAAAATTCTCAAAAAAATTTAAATCATAAACTAAAGCACCATTATTTTTAATACCTGTACCATCTCCATACTTTAATTCATAGGAAAAATCCATAGCAAAAAAAACTGAAACTATAAAGAAAATTAAAAGATATTTTTTCTTCAAAACTAATCTAGCTCAGTAGAATCTTTTAAATTTATAATCAGACCATTAGAAACAATCAAATCTGACACTTCTTTAGCTAATTTAATTTCATCGCCAGGATTATAACCTACATGTCTTTTTTCTATAGAACCGTCCATATTAATGAGCACAACTAACGGCATAACACTACCCCCAATTTTTCTAAAAAGCTCCATTCTTGGATCTGAAATCACATCAAAAGAATATTTTTGAGAATTAACAAATTGCTTGACTTTTTTAATAGTTCTAGGAGTATCCATATTAATACTTATTACCTTAAAAACAGAATCACTATACTCTTCATTAATTTTACTCAAGTGAAGCATTTCTTTTTTACAAGGCTCACAAGAAAGCGTCCAAAAATTAACTAATATAGGTGACTGTTTATAAAATTCTTTAAAAATTATTTTTTTGTTATCAAGATCTTTGAAGTTAAGATTCGGGATATAAATTTTCTTTTTTTTAGATATATCATCCACTAATTCCTCACTAAAAGAAAAAGCTATAAAAAAAATCATTATATATAAAAAATTAACCATATTTTACTCCATAAAAATTATAAAAAAAGGGGGTTTTTTCAAACCCCCTTGTTATATCCAAAGCGCTAACTCTAACTATTTAATTAACATTAATTTTGACGATTGAACAGTATCATTAAACTGCAACTTCACAATATAGACACCACTCGGACTGTTAGATGCATTCCATTCAATTGAATGAGACCCTTTGAATTTAAAATCATCCATAAGGTTCTCAACCAAACGTCCATTAATATCATATATTGAAATACTTACATTTTGATCAGACTCAATACTAAATTCAATATTTGTTAGTGGGTTAAATGGATTTGGATAAATAGACTGCAGTCCAAATTCATTAACCATAACATCTGATTTAGCAACCAATGAATCAATTATATGAATTGATAAATCACTCCATTCTGAAACATCACCTCTAAGGTCAACAAATTGGCCTGTATCTTGCTTATAAAGCTTAAGATTAACAATATCTCCAGGCATACAATATCCAGCACTTAATAAAGAACCGTCATCACCCATCGCAGGAATATCAATCATTTGACCGTTCCACATTCTTGCCCCAACAATGTTATTACCATTATATGCAATAATCCAGTCTCCTATTTCAGCGCCTTCAACATTATCTACAAAATAAAATGCCTGTTTTGTAGATTGAATGTACTCAAAACCATCTGGAACAGAAGGCTTACTGTTTAATATCCTTGCAGATACTAAATCTGGTTCATTATATTGAAAATCGAAGCTCTCAGAAGCAATGAACCAATATCCTCTAGTTGGTTCCATTCTAGATATACTACCTTGCCATGAATTTCCAGCAAATATTGCTGCCTGACCTTCTCCAATAATACCTGATAATTTCTGATTAGCTATATCAGGTAGTACCTGATTAATATCTCCTGCATCTAAGAATGGATAAGATATCAAATTAGCAGCAAAATGCAGACTATACTCAATGTTTGATTCTGGAACATACGCATCACGCACCTCTAAAACATCCGATTGAGTTTGTTTTATCCAATAACCATCCTCAAATGAAATATCATTAATACTACCTTCCCAACCTCCAAAAAATGGAACTGACGCCTGGCCTTCTCCAATAAGACCAGTAGTTGTAGAATACACACTTGAGAGCATATTATCTATGGAATTATCTTCAGGTAAAGCAGGAAAACTAATTAAATTTGCAGCTATATGAAGATCGATATCATAACTTACAAATTCATCAGGGCAATCATCTAAGTCACATACCTCAGAACCATCCCAACATACATAAAAGCCATCTCCATAACATACTCCACAATCATCTGGGTAATCACAAGAACCATCACTAATTGTTGCATCTGAATCAAAGTTACATGCAGAGCTATCAATACAACCTTCAACAAACACAATACCACCACCTTGCTCTATTTCTTCTTCAACGATATCTACTGCACTTTGAATAGATTCAGCATCGGTAAAGCTAGTCTCCGCCAACTCTTCTTCAGTCAATGTAATTGAATACTCTACAATGACTTGAATAGCTCTTGTCTCTACTATTGTAATACTAATAATTTCTACAGAACCAGCAGGTAGAGCTAATTGACTTTCTAAAAGAGACTCAAAGTTTTCTTCAAAAGTTACTAAATCTTCAAGATCAGACTCATCTACTGATGTTGTTAATTCAGACTCAATGAACACTGCGCAGCTTGAACCATCACCACCACATACACCACAGTCATCCTCAACTAACGTAGAACCACAGGTGTTATCGCAGCCTGATGGACCCGGCT
>PAHI01000044.1 GCA_002705575.1 Fidelibacterota bacterium
ATATATTATTATAATAATATTATTTTTATTATAGTTTGTTAGCAATGTTAAACCTCTAATTAAAAAAAACATAAAAACCAAAAAAAAAACACTAATAACTACATAAGCTTAAAGGTTTTCTTTATGTTTATATCTTTGTTAAAAACCAAAAAAAAAACACACTAATATTTTTTTATGTAAACAGTGTGTTTGTTTTTTTTGTACCAAGAGTCAAACACCTCTAAATATTTCTTCTCTAAAGCTAATGATTCTATAAAACCCCAATGTTCATAAAGGTCTGGTACAGAAGGGTAATATACTGAGTCTATCCTAGCTATTGCAAAATAATTAGAGCTGGTTTTTAAAACATCAGAATAAAAGTTTTCAACATTTTTATTAATATCAAAAACAGCACCTAAGCTTTTATCTAAAGAAGAAGCGGGAACGCCTTTAAAAAACCCAGAAACAACAGGGCTATCAACAGAACTTATAAGAGAGTCAAAATAAGAGTCTTTGTTTTTAGTTGAAGAGATGGTTTTTCTAATGTCGTTTACAAAGCCGAAGGATTCTTTTTCTGCAAGATCTTTATCAACAGTGAAAAGGATGTGGCTAACATCTATTTTTTCTCCTAGTCGTGAGTTTAATCGTATGATATGAACGCCCAAAGAGGACAAAACAGGCCTAGAAATATCCCCCTCCTTTAAGGAAAAAGCTGCCTCTTCAAACTCCTGTATAAAAGTTCCTCTCCTAAAAGATCCAAGGTCTCCACCAGAATAAAGACTATAAAACCCATCAAAAGGAGACCCTTTTTTTATCTCAGCAAAAACACTATCAGCCGTTGCAAAACTTTTTTCTAAAGAAGGAGTTTTTAAAATTGAAGGTAAAGCATAAATAGAGTAATTATAGCGAAAAGGAGTTAAAGGCAAAGAGTCCTTATAAGACAAATAAAAAGAAGAAACGTCGTTATAAGAAACAGAAACACCAGAATAAAGTTTTTGTTTAAAGCTTTCAGCCAACAAAAGAGATCGTGCCTCTTTTAACAAAACATCTTTTATTTCTGTTTTTGAAGAACCAAAATAATCTTCAACAGCAGAAACAGAACCAAGGTTTTTTTTAAAAAAATCAAACCTCTCGTCAACAATCATATCCGCTCTTGAAAAATCAACCAAAAGAGAAGTGTCTTTTTCCGCAAAATAAACCAAAACCTCTTGTTCTATAAGGTGGTTTAAAACTGAAGACTCTAAACCAACAACAGAAGAAGACGGGGATCTTTGTAAAAACATATTTACCTGTTCTTGAACAGAGCTTTTTAAAATTATTTTATTACCAACAACGGCAGCAACAGCGTCGCTAGAAGAAAAAGCTAAAGAAAACATAAAAAAACTAATAAATAGAATCATTTTTAACGATGTTTAAATCCTTATAAAAAGAAAGTACTTTTTTATTTTTTACAAGCTCCTGTTTTTCTTTATAAAGCAAAGAAGAAATCCTGTTATAAACCTTATTAAAAGGAAAAACCTCTTCAGGATAAACAGAAACAACCTTATAAAAAGAAAAAGAGTTATCAAAGTTTTCAACAATTGGGCCAACATCCCCTTCTTTTAAGTTTTTATCAAAATAGTAATATAAAGAGCCTTCTAAATAAGACCTTTCAACAGGACCAACAAAACCACCCTCTTTTTTATTAAACATAAAAGAATAATTATAAACAAGAGAATCAAAAGGCTCTCCATCTATATATAATCCCAACAAACTGTCGGCAGTTGCCCTGGAAAAACAACGAACCTCTTTAAGATAAAGACTTTTAGGTTTTTTATATTTTGTGTCCATATTTTTTAAATAATAAGAATAAACAGAAGAAGAGTCAGGAGCAGAAACATCATTTACAAGGTTTTTAAAATAAAGACTATACAACAAGTCTTTTTTATAAGAATTAAAAACTTTTAAAAAACCGTCTCGCCTGTTTAAACCCCTAGAAACACCCCTATTATAAGCCTCCTCCTGAAGCAAAACGGTCTTAAAAACAGGAATAAAAGAAGATGAGTCTTTTATTGTGGGCCGACTAGAAGGAGGAATTGAAGAAATTTTTTCCGAAAACCAATCAAAGCCAAAAGACTGATCTCCAAAAACACAAACAACACCATCTGGAAGGGTTTTTAAAAAAGAAACGATGTCATTTTTATTAAAAAGAGAAGAATTCTTTGTGAAAGAAGAAAAAATTAAAGAGTCATTAAAAACCAAAGGCCTTGAAGAAAAAATTAAAGAGTCATGTCTTTGTGAAAGGGTTTTTAAAAAGGAAACATCTTTTGATGTAGATCTCAATAAAAGAGCATCATAAAATTCTTGATCTGAAAAACTAGAATAAAAAGAAGGCCGGACACTATCAATGTATGCTATGTGGTAGCCAAAAGAGGTTTCAATAGGGCCAACAAAACTTTGAGGGCTCGCATCATAAACAGGCCCCTCAAAAGAAGGAACTGTTGCCCCCCAAGAAATCCAGCCAAGCTCTCCAAAATTTCTTTTTGCAGACCCATCGTCAGAAAACTGAACAACAGCATCTTTAAAAAACTTAAAATCAAGAGTGTCTATTATTTTTTGAGAAAGGTTTAAAGCTTCTTCTTTGGTCCTTTCAACAGGAACCCTCAAAGAAGATTCGCTGTGTCCTAACAAAATATGGTAAACAAACCGTTCTTCTTTTAAGTGTTTTTTTCCATTTTCAAAACGAACAGAGTCCAAGGCCATTTTTGAAATCTCTGTTTGATAATAATAATTAATTAAAAGCTCTCTTTTTTTCTTGTGAGCTTTTTGATAAAAAGAAGGGTTAAAAACTAGGCCGGTTTTTTTAGACATTAAAAAAGCAGCCTCTCTTATAATAAAATCATCAACTAAAGACCTCTTTTTTTCTTTAGAGGCAAGGCCCCACTCTTTGGAGCCAAAAAAAGAAGATAGGCTGGGCTCAAAATAAAGACTGTCATTAATAGAAAAAACCCACTCCCCCTTAAAAGAAAGCCCCAAACAAAAAAACAAAACATAAATAGCCCTAAATCTCATAACGTAATCTATTATATATTTCATTAAAAATAATAAAAAAATCACTATCGTCTTTAACATTAAAAGAAAAAGAAACCCCTCCCCTTAAAAAAGAAAACCCGGACAGTGTTTTTAAAAACTTGTAATAAAAAACTAAAGAATTGTTTTTTAAAGAAGGGTCTAAAAAAACAGAAACTAAGTTTTTAGAAAAGACAACTTTTTTAAAACCCAAAACAGAGCAAATTAAAGATATTTTTTTTAAAGATATTAGATTATTAAAAAGGAGGGGCCCTCGTCCAAACATATCTAAACATTTTTTTTCAAAAGCAAAAAGGCTTTTAAACGAGGATATCATAGAGAGTTCTTTATAAATCCAAACGCGAGCTCTATCACCAGGAATAAAAAAAGAAGGAATAGAGGCGGGAATGTTTGTAATTAAAACAGAGGTTTCTTTTGGCTCTTTTTTTAAACAAGAAGAAAGAGATTTTTCTAAAACCTTGCTGTAAAGCTCTACGCTAAGAAAGTCTTTGGAGCCGCTTTGTTTATACCCAAAAAGAGCTCCCCCTCCTCGAGAAGACAGGTCTTCCATTGCAACAGAATAGCACGACCCCAAATCGCTGTTTTTTTCAATTGTTTTGAGCCTTTTAGCTGAAGACGAAGAAAGGGTCTTGTTTTTTGGAACCAAAAGATATGCAAAAGAAGAACGAGAAGATCGGCCTACCCTGCCGCGCATTTGATATAACTGAGAAACTCCCAGCAAGTGTGAGTTATTTATAATAATAGTGTTAACATTTGGAATGTCAATCCCGTTTTCAACAATACTAGAAACAACCAAAACATCTAGTTTTTTTGAAATAAAAAGATCCATTTTTTTTTCAATAGCAACCCCCTTTTCTTGTCCGTGTAAAAAATCAACCGAAACAAAAGGGCAGACCTCTTGTATTAAAGAAACAAGGCTTCTGATATTTTGAACCTTGTTGTGCACAAAAAAAACTTGTCCACCCCTAGAAACTTCCTTTAAAATAGCTTGTTGGATGGTTTTTTTTGAAAAAAACTCAACATACGTTTGGGTAGGTTTTTTAAAAACAGGAGGAGAAGAAAGAATAGACATTTTTTTAAAATTAGAAAGAGCTAGCTTTAAGGTTCTCGGTATAGGTGTCGCTGACATATATAAAAGATTAGCTTTTGGGTTTGTCTGTTTTATAGATTCCTTTTGTTTTGCCCCAAACTTGTGTTCGTCATCAACGATAACCAGGGAGGCCGCACAAAGACTTTTTAATGAAGACATAATAGAGTGGGTTCCCACCAAAATATTAATTTTTTTATTTCTAAAGCGTAAAAAAGTAGAATCTCTTTCAGATTTTTTTACAAAACGAGAAACAAAACCAACTGAAATGTTGAAATCGGAGAAGCGCTTTAAAAAAGACCCATACAGCTGTTTTGAAAGAACGGTTGTGGGGGCCAAAACAAGAACCCCAAAACCATTAATGCTAGAAACAAAAGCAGCTCGCATTGCAAGCTCTGTTTTCCCAAAACCAACATCTCCACATAGCAGCCTATCCATAGGAGCCGAAGACAACAAGTCTTCTTTTATTTCTTTCCAGCAAGAAGCCTGATCTTTTGTGTCTTTAAAAGGAAAACCCTCTAAAAAGGAAGACTCTATATAAGAATCTAAAAAATACTGATCAGAAACAATGTTTTTTCTTTTAAGGTATGAAGAAACAAGGGAATCAACAAAAACTTCTGACGCCCTCTCAGCTCTCGAAACCTTGTTTTTCCAGAGGCGTTTTTTATTAACAAAATCTAAAGCAACAGCGGTTTCTCTTTTTTTAAAAAAAGAAAGTTTATTAAAAAAAGAAGGAGAAACCAAAACACTAGAATCGGAATATTTTAGACATAAAAACTCTTTATGCCCATCTTTTTTTAGTCCAACAAATTTTCCAACACCAAAATCTTCATGAATTAAAAAGTCTCCCCTTTTAATTTTAGAAAAATCAATATAAGGGTCTAAGAGCAAAGGACGATTTTTTTTGGTTTCTAACCAAGAAGGGATAAAAATCTTATTTTTAAATCTAAAACCAACAGACGAAGGGCCATCAAAAAAAGAAACACTCCCCTTTTGTTTTAAGCAGTCCTCAATGTCTAAAATCTCTATATTGGTGGCCACCTCTTTTTTTGGGTGGCTATTAAAAAAAGAAATACCATCTTTTTTTATATAAACAAAAGAAAAGTCAATAATATCCTTTACAGAACAAAGCCCATCTGAAGAAACCTCATTATAGACAAAATATTTTTCTAGCCTTTTAAAACTCAGGTTGTTTTTAGGGTTTAATTTATATATAGAGGCAAAGTCTTTGTCAAAAGACACCCTAATTGCAAAAAAAGAGTCTTTTGGAAAAAAATCAATTACAAGACCCCTAACGCAAAAGCTTCCAGGAGAGTCAACAAAATCAACCCTATTAAAACCAAAAGAAACAAGGCGTTCTATTAGGTCGTTGTAATTAGTGTCCTTTGAAACACAAAAAAAGTCTGTGTCTTGTGGTAAAGAAAACAGCGGGCGATCGGCTAAAGCCATTGGAAAAAAGACGCTTTTTTTGTTTTTAAAAAAAGATGCTAAAGAACTTAAAAACAAAGACTTGTGAAAAGAATTATAGCTAGAAAAACCTTTTGGCGAAAGGAGAGGTTCT
Source organism: Fidelibacterota bacterium (assembly GCA_002705575.1). The sequence continues at coordinate 5,697 of PAHI01000044.1, forward strand.
AAAAAATCTTCTTTAAAAAAAACGCTAGAATCCTGAAAAGAAAAAAGAACCTCATCAAGGTCTTTCAACAAAAAATCATCATATAAAAAAAGAACCGTCCCCTTAATTTTATCAGCAAAAAGAGGCAAAACAAAAGGAGAGAGACCCTTTCCAAAAAAAGGGGTTTCTTTATTTATTAGGCCTAAAAAAGAAAGGTGTTTTTTAAAAGAAGGGCGTTTCACGTGAAACAGGTTAAGTTTTTAGCATTTCGCCAACATAAACACAAAGGTTAGATATATCCGACCGAGAAACACCAAAAATTCTTTGTGCCTGACCAATTGTTTCAGGAAGCACAACAGCCAGCTTCTCTCTTGATTCGCTACTAAGGGTTTTAATTTTTTTGTAGTCTATGTTTTTTGGTATTTTGGCACTCTCGAGAGATTCAACTTTTTTGGCACGCTGCTTTTCTATTTTAATATATCCTGAATACTTTATGTCTGTTTCTACTCCAAAAAGCGCATGTTTTTCAATAGGCTTTTTGGCAGGCAAAAAGTTTGAAAGAGACGAGCCGGGTCTTTTTATATAGTCTTTGAGGGTTCCAGAGAAAGCCTTGGTACTTATTTTAGAAGAAGTTGAGGACATATATTTTTTATATATGTTTCTGTAATTAATGTAGAGATCATAGTCTTTTTTAGTTATAAGAGTTTTTTTAAACGCCAGGGGCATTATTCTATCGTAAACATTGTCAGGCCTAAGGGACAGCCTAAACTCAGACTGAGAGGTAAACATTCTATAGGGCTCATTAATTATTTTTGTAACAAGGTCGTCTATTAAAACGCCAATATATCCATCAGTCCTTTTCATTATAAAGGGGCGTTTTTTTAAAACAAAAAGAGCGGAGTTAATACCGGCAATCAAGCCTTGTGCCGCAGCCTCTTCATAGCCAGATGTTCCGTTAATTTGTCCAGCAAAGAAGAGCCCATCAATGTTTTTGCTTTCAAGGGTGTTTTTAAGCTGGTATGTTGGAATAAAGTCGTACTCTATGGCATAGCCTGGGCGAACGAGAGAGACGTTTTTAAATGCAGGAATTTTTTGTAAAGCCTCAACCTGTATATCTTTTGGCATGCTTGTAGAAAACCCGCTTAGATAAACCTGGTTGGATCCCTTCCATTCTGTTTCCAGAAAAAGTAGATGAGATTTTCTATCTTTGAAGCGAACAACCTTATCTTCAACACTAGGGCAATATCGAGGACCAACAGCGTCTATTTTTCCTGAGTACATTGGAGAGCTTTCTAGATTGTTAAGCAGTTTTTTGTGAACCTGTTCGTTGGTTTTAACAAAAAAAGAGCTAGAGTTTGATGTTTTTAAAAGACTTGATCTAAACAAAGAAAAAGGAACACACTCTTTATCAGGGAGAGACTTAAAACACAGGTCCCAATTAATTGAGCTCTTTAATAGCCGAGGAGGTGTTCCTGTTTTTAGTCGAGACGTTTTAAATTCGTGGTTTTTAAGGCATTCGGTTAGTCCAACAGAAGAGGATTCTCCCAGCCTTCCTGCACTAAAACTTTTGTTTCCAATGTGGATACGCCCGTTTAAAAATGTTCCTGAGGTAATTATTAAAGAAGAACAAGGAATGTTTTCTCCAGAAGAAAGCTGGAAAGAAGACACAGCTCCAGACCGTGTTTTAAAAGAAACAACCTCTCCTTCTAGCATAGAAATATTTTTATTTTTATTTATTAGGGACTGAACAAAACGAGGGTACTTTTTTTTGTCCGTTTGAATTCTTAGAGATTGAACAGCAGGGCCTTTAGATAGATTTAAGGTTTTGAATTGAACGGCCGAATAATCTGCTGCAATAGGCATCACCCCCCCAAAGGCATCAATTTCTTTAACTAAGTGGCTTTTGGCGAGACCTCCTATTGCAGGATTACACGACATTCTTGCGATAGCAGAAAGATCCATAGAAACAATCGTGCAAGACAACCCCATTCGAGAAACCGCAAAGGCAGCCTCAACACCAGCATGCCCTCCTCCAGCAATAAAAACATGCCCCTTCATTTTCCAACACAAAAGTTTTTAAAAATATTGTTTAAAACAGCATCATTAAAAGCCTCTCCCAAAATTTCATCTAAAGGCTCTAAAGCAAAACGGATAGAAGATGCAATTACGACAACATCCAAAGATTCAAAGTCTTTTATTATAGGGGCTAAAGAAGCTAAAAACCTTTTTAAAAGAATGCTTTGCCTTTCTGTTGTAATAAAACGAGACTCTCCTAAAAAAGTAGATTTTATGCATGTTGATATCTTTGTTAGTAGTTTATCTATATTTTTGTTTTTTAATGAAGAAACAGAAAATTTTTGAGATCTTTTTTTAAGGTCCGCCTTTGAAATTACCTCTATGCACGGCCTGTTTAAAGCCCCCAGGCTTTTAATAAATTTTTTAGGGTTTTTTTCATCTAGAACAACAAGAAGATCACTTTGATGAATTTCATCCAACGTTTTAGAAATTCCAAGCCTGTCCAGAGAATCTTTTCCTTTCCAAAATCCTGCCGTATCAACCAATAAAACAGGAAGGCTGTCTATTTCTAAAAAAGCTTCTACAGAGTCCCGAGTTGTTCCTTTTTCTGGATAAACAATTGATTTGTTAAAGCCAAGAATTGAATTAAACAAAGAGGATTTCCCTGCGTTGGGGGGCCCCACAATAGAGACCCTAAACCCAGAATTAAGCTTTTTGTCTATTACAGATGTGCTGAACAAAAGAGAAACCCTCTTTTCAATATCAATAAGCCTGTTTTTTATGTCTGTTTTTTTTAAATGAGTGATTTCGTCTTCAGAAAAATCAAGTTCGTGCTCCAATACGGTTAGCAAGCTTAAAAGATTTTCTTTGAGATAAGCAAGGCTATCTTTGACCTTGCCTTCTAGGCCAAGAAGTCCTTTTTTAACTCCAAAAGGAGAAGTAGCCTTTATAATTGAGTTGGTTGCCTCTGCTTCAACTAAGCTCATTTTTCTATTTAAAAAAGCCCTTTTAGAGAACTCTCCCTTTTCTGCCTCTCTGCAGCCGTAGAAAATAAGAGTGTTAATAATTTGTTTATAAATAACTTCTCCCCCATGACAAGAAATTTCAATAACATCTTCTCCAGTAAAAGAGTTGGGAGAATTAAAAAAAACGGCGACAGCGCGGTCTATTAGTGTGTTTTTTTTTGATAGTATTTTAGAGTAATAGCAGTGCCTATACTTAGGTTTTTTAATTCCGGTTAACTTAAAAAACAGAGAACAAAGAGAGTCTCCAGAAACACGAACAACAGAAATAGCACCAACCCCCCTTGGAGTGGCAAGGGAAACAATAGAATCTTTTATGTATGCTGTCATTTTTTTGATTTTTGTTGTAAATAGTTTAAAACATTATATACAACATAATAAAGATTTAGACCCGCAGGAAAGCTATTAAACAAGAAAACAAACATGCCGTTCATAGAATAGAGCATGACTTTGTTTTGGCCCTCAAGACTTGAGGACGTTTGCTTCATAGTCAAAAACAAAGTAAAGCCCATCAATATTGGCAACAAGCCAATACCGGTTTCTGCCCCAAAGCCAAGAAAAGGAATGTTGAAAGGAAGGGTCAATATATAATCTGGATGAGACAAGTCTTTTAACCACAAAAAGGACTCTCCTCGCAGCTCAACGGCTGAACGAAAAACAATAAAAGGAGGAATCATTATGGGCCACTGTAAAAACATTAACAGACACCCAGATAGAGGGTTCACTTTATTTTCTTTATAAACAGACATAATCTCCATCTGAAGTTTTTTTGGATCGTTTTTATGCTTTTCTTGAATGGTTTTTATTAAAGGCTGAACTTCCGACATTTTTTTGGTAGACTCCAAGCTTCTTTTAGATAGAGGGCCAGTAATAATTCTAACGATTATAGCAAATAAAATCAACGAAGAAGCATAGCCCCCCCCAAAAGGAAGAGAGCTTTTTATCCAAGTAATTAATTTAAGAATAAAAACACTTATAGGCTTAAAAATACTAGCCCCCAGCGTCATAATCCAGTCAAGGTTATTAATACCAGAAGAAGAAACAATAGAATATTCAAGTGGAGCTAAGAAACTTTCAAAGGAAATGTCTTTTTGGTCCTCAAAATAGAGCTCAATATCATATAAAGATGCAGGAGGAGGAGAGTCTTCAACAAATCGCGTGTATTTTTTTGCAAAAAAAGAATCCCTTTTAGGAACAATGCTTACTTTTGAAACAGAAGACACAGGTTTTAATATAGACATAAAAAATTTGTTTCTGGTGCCAACCCAAGCTATATCGGCCCCGTAGTCTATTGATGCCGTTTCAAGGTTTCCAGTTAGCCAATCATAATCAGACTCATTAGCCCCAACAAACATAGCATAAGACATTTGGTCGTCTAGCCAATAATATTTTTCAGAAGGACGGGTGCCGTTTTTCCATAAAACCTTTTTATAAGAAGAATCATCAAAAGAATAGGTGTGGGCAACAGAAAAGTCGTTTGGAAAAATTGTAATCTTATGTTTTGCAAGAGTGGAGGGATCAACAAAATCTATTTCGGTTTTTTTATCAACAAAGATGTCTTTAGACTCTGTTTGTAAAACCCCGTTAACACGAACAGTTACATTTTTTGGATAAAACCCTTCAATACAAGGAGAGCAAACATTAAAGCCTTCATTCTTAGAAAACAAAAAAGAAACAGGGGCAGAAGGATTGTAAAAACCCTCTTCGCTGTTTTTAAGAGTATAAGCGCCCAGATATCTTTTTTCAGGCTCCGAAAGACGGTATTGTAAAAAAGAACCAAGGCGGGCGTTTGAAATTTCTGCTGAAAACTTACCATTGTTAATGGTTAGAACAACTTCGTTTTCTAAGGATTGGCTTGGCTCAAGAAACAGGCCCTCTAAAAGGGCTTGATTCTGAACAAAATCATCTTTTGTGTCAGCAGAGACACCCTGAACCCCTTCTTCTGAATAAGAAAAGAAAAAAGCCTGCCAAAAAACCCAAACCAAAACCATTAAAAATCCGGCTAAAAATACTCTTTGGGCTTCCATTATTCGACAGGATCCCAAAAGCTATTTTTTAGCCTTTTTGAATAAGGGTGACAAGAAAAAATCCTTTTTAGCAAAGGAAAAAAAGAACGCAAAATGCCATATTTTTTTATATGTGTTTTAGCATATGAAGAACAAGAAGGATAAAAAACACAACGAGCAACAAAAAAAGGAGAGACCAATTTTTGATAAATGACAATTAATAAAATAGCAAGATTTGCAATCATTATAGTTTTTTAATTAACAGTTTAAAAGAAGCGCACATCTGCGCCCAGCTTAAGTTAATCGATTTAGGCCTTATTATGATAAAAATTTTATAATTTTTTTTAATAAAACTAGAGTGGAACAAAAAACGAGCTCTTCTTTTAAAAAGATTGCGCCTAGATGCTTTTCCAAGACTTTTGTTTAAAAGAAAGCCAAGTTTATAGGCAGACCCAAAAGGAGAATGCTTTGGGAAAGAAACACGAAAAACAATATTAGGAGTATTTATAATCTTTGATTTAGAGAAGGTTGAACGAAAAAGAGGCTGAGAAAAAGACGTCTTCAATTAAGCGGAAAGAGTTTTCCTTCCCTGTCTTCTTCTTCGGGAAAGAATAGCTTTTCCGGACTTAGACGAGTTCCTTTTTCTAAAGCCGTGTTTGTTTTTCCTTTTTCTATTTGATATTTTAACTGTTATTTTCATAGTGCTTTTTAAATAATGGTCCTCAATTTATATATAAATTATACAAAATAAAAACTATTTTTGCCAAGAAGCCTTAACTTCAGTGCTGATTCCTCCGCGAGAATTAAAAACCCCTAAAACCTCTACCTTTTTAGGGTTAACAGCCTTAACAAAATCATCTAAAATTTTATTGGTAACGTGCTCGTGAAAAATCCCAATGTTTCTATATTTTACAATATATAGCTTTAGAGACTTTAGCTCTAAAATTGTCAAATCGGGAATATAGTTTATTTTAATAGTTGCAAAGTCTGGAAGGCCGGTTCTTGGGCAAAGGCTATTAAATTCGGGGATTGAAATATTAATGTCGTAATCTCTTTTAGGAAACTCATTTTTAACAGGCTCTAGGTCTTTATAGTTAGGAGACTCCATTTTTTAAAATCTTTTTTTAAAGTTTGTAAGTAATATAATCATAGGGTCAATCGTAAGAATAAAAAAAGCGCCGAAAAATCAGCGCCTTAGTATTTTAAAAGCCGTTTCTTCTAGGTCGAATTTTTCGCTTTCTCTTGTGAGCTCTCTTTCTTTTATAGTCTTTATCATCCTCAATAACCGTATGATCAACAGCAACCATTTTTCTTGAGCCGGAACCGTCTTTTTCTGAAAGAGACTTTGACATTCCTATGCCCATGAAAAGAAAAACAAAGACAATATATTTAACGTAAACATTCATTTCTGCTAGAATATACGAATAAAAAACAAAGAAAACACCTATTTTTTCCATTCCAGGGGAACGGCGCTATTGGCAAAAATTTCAGCCACAGAATGAATAACCCCCTTTTTATCTGTCCATTTTCTAGTATAAATAGACCCTTCTATGCAAATCAGCTGACCCTTTTTAATATATTCTTCGACAAACTCTGCAAGTTTTCCCCAGGCAACAATGTTGTGCCACTCTGTATGTTCTTTTTTTGCCCGCACTTCATTTGTGGCAAGAGAAAAACAAACAACCAAAACTCCGTCTTTTGTTGCACGAACCTCAGGGTCTTTTCCTGCCCTGCCAACCAAAACAACCCTATTTAAACTTTTTTTGTGCATCATTTTTTATTGGTAGCGCTATAATAAACTCAGCGCCAACGTCAATGTTTGTGTTTAATTTAAGGGTTCCGCAGTGAGATTCAATTATTTTTTTAGATATTGCAAGTCCCAGGCCTAGCCCAGAGGCCTTGGCTGTCTTTTTTGACCTAAAAAACGCATCAAAAATTTTTGACGTATCCTTATTAGTTATTCCTGCACCATAATCACGTATTGTGGTTAAAATATTAATGCCGTCATCAGAAACAACAACATCAATCCCCTTTTGAGTTTTTCCATATTTAACAGCGTTTTGCAAAACATTTTTAATTGCAACAATTGTTTTAATTTTATCTACGAACATATTTTTTGTAGAGGCCTCATTTTTCAGACAAATTGATTCCTGCTCTTCTATTGTAAAATATGAAATAACCTCTTTTATTAACTTTAAAAAGTCAACTTTTTCTAAATCTAGGGAGTCGTATGGAATCTGGAGCTTATCGCTTAGCAGTAAGTTTGAAACCAAGTCATTTAAAAAGTTTATTTCTTGGCGAAAACTTTCTTTGTTCTTCATGCCTGGAGACATTTCAACCATCAAAAGCATTCTTGTTAGTGGCGTTTTTAATTCATGGCTTACATCTAAAAGAACACGGTGCTTTTGTTCTATTAGTTTTTTAATTTCTGAAATCAGCTTATTAAAGGTCACGGAAACCTCTGCAAGCTCATCGTTTCCTAAAATTTGAATTTTAGAATCTAAATCACCCTTTTGAAGGGAAAGAATTCTGTTTTTCATTAGCTTAATGGGTCGCAGCCTAACCCGTATATAATAATATATTGCCAGGATAAAAATAATAATAGCCACAACCCCAACTATAAGCCCCCCGCCAAGAGAATTAACGAAAAAACCATCTTCCTCAAAAGGGCTAGACGAAATAATATATACCCTAGAACCGTTCGAGGTTTCAATAAAGTCTGTGGGGTGTTCAGAACCATCTTTTTTAATCCAGCCCCCAGAAGAAATTTCTAAAACGCCCCTTGGAAGAGCCAATTCTTCATCTCCTAGCAAATTAGAAAGAGAATTAAAATCAGAAAAAGAATAATAGGGGTGATTCTCTGCACTTAGAGGGTTAACATAAAGTGATTTGCTATCTTTAAAAAAAGAGGGGGGGTTTTTTTCAACTACGACCCCATTTTTTATAAACAAAAAATTAAGTCCAAAAGAGTTTTTTTTCAAAAAATTAAGCAAGCCCTCAGCGTCACCATTCTCTGTTATAAGAGAGGCAGAATAAATGGAATAATTCAAGTCATAACGAAGGTCTTGGCTTGTGTAGCTTTGGTCAATAATGTAGTTTGTGTTTATAACAATAACAACAATCAAGGATGCGGCAAAAACCACAAAAGCAAAACCAAGCTTAACAAAAATATTTGTTTTATATTTAGAAAAAAAACTAATTGTCTTTTAAAACCCCTATAAACATATATCCTACACCATGAACAGTTTTAATGTAGTTGGTTTTGGTTGGAGAGTCTCCAAGCTTGAGCCGTAATCGGCTTACCAAAACATCTATCGAGCGGTCGTATGATTGCCATTTTATTCCGCGGAGATTTTCTACTAAGAACTCTCTATCAAGCTCTCTTCCAGGGTTTTCGGCAAACAAGACTAAAGCCTCGTATTCTGTTGTAGATAAAACCAGCCGATCTTTTTTTAAAAACACTTCTTGTTTAGTTTTGTTGATTTTAAGGCCATCAAAAACAAGCTGATCAACCAGCTTTCCTGGAGAGTAAGTTCTTCTAAAAACAGACTGAATGCGCGCAAGAAGCTCTCTTGGCTCAAAAGGCTTTGCTAGATAGTCGTCTGCACCCAGGTCTAGACCAATAATTCTATCTGAGACCTCTCCCCTTGCAGTTAACATAATTACCGGAATTTGTGACCTTTCTCGAATTATTCTAAGAGTCTGAAAACCATCCATCTCAGGCATCATTATATCTAAAATAATTAGATCAGGCTTTAAGGTTTTAAGCTTGTCTAGGGCCTTAATGGGACTTTCAAAACATTGGACGGTTAACTTATGGGGAGTTAAAAAATCTTTAATGAGCTCCGAAAGCTTTGGGTCGTCATCTATTAACATAATTTTTGACATACAAGTCTCCTATTGAATTGTTGAAAATTTACTTAATTCTTCTCTGCACGTGTTCATAAACCTACTAAAAACCTTGTCAGTTTTTAGTTTTTCTAATAATAAATTATAAGAATGTATTACGGTTGAGTGATCTCTTTTGCCCAGCTCTAGACCAATGTTTTTTAAAGATAGGCTAGTTAAATCTCTAGCTAAAAACATAACAATTTGTCGGGCTAAAACAATTTCTTTTTTTCTGCTGTTTCCAATAATAAGTCTTTTTGGTATGTTTTGTTTTTTTGATATGTAACCTAATATTTGGGTTAAATTTATTTGCTGTATAGCGATATCTCCAAAATTTTCTGTGATAACATCTCTGCATAGCTTCAGGGTTATATCAATATTTTTTAATGCAGAAAGAGCCTGAAGGCGTATTAAGATGCTTTTTAAAATTCTTACATCTTTTGTTATGCTGGTGGCAATAAATTCAGTTATTTCATAGCTTAGGCTTAATCCTGTGTGTTTTGCTTCATTCATAATAATTGCAATTCGAGTCTCTAAGTCTGGAGCCTGTATGTCTGCAATTAAACCTGACTGAAACCGAGAAACCAGCCTATCCTGTAGCCCAATTAGTTTTGTGGGGTGCCTATCTGTTGTTAGAATAATCTGTTTTTCTTTTTGGTATAAATCGTTAAACAGGTGAAAAAACTGTTCCTGTGTTTGTTCCTTTCCAGCCAAAAACTGAACATCATCTAAAAGAAGCATATCAACATTTCTATAAAATTTTATAAAATCTGAAGACTTGTTTTTTTGAATAGATGCAATAAAATCAAGCATAAAGCGTTCGCCGGTAATATATAAAATTCGCAAATTATTATTTTTTCTTATCATCCTGTTTCCAGAAGCTTGAATTAGGTGCGTTTTTCCTAAACCAGGAGAGCTGTAAATTAATAAAGGATTAAAGAGAGTTTGTCCGGGTTTGTCTGTAACAGAGATTGCTGCTGCCCTTGCAAACTGATTGCTTTTCCCCTCAATAAAGTTTTCAAACGTATATCTGTCGTTTAGGTTAGAAGGGCGATGGTATCCTTTTGGCAGAAGATTTTTTTTACTCTCCTTAAACTTTGGAATATTTTCAGGGGTTTTTTCAGTTAATAAAACGCTGTAATTAATTACATAGCTTTTACCAAAACCATGCATAACAGCATCGTTGATTAAATGCCTATATTTAGACTCGAGCCATTCATAATGAAAACGGTTTGGAACTAGAAGGGTAATTTTTTGATTATCGATTGAGCTTATTTTAACAGAATCAAACCACGTCTGAAAGGCGGTTTCTTCAATTCGCGACTTAATATATAGCAAAGCTTTATTCCATGTGTTTTTTTTAGAATCCATCTATTTATCCACATTTTATTAACATAATTATTAAATTACAATTTAGTGTAAGATTTAAAAATGACCAAATTAAAAGAAAATAAAAATATTTTTGTATATGCTCACAGGGGGGTTCCAACTCTTTGCCAGGAAAATACAATGGAATCTTTTAAAAAAGCTGTTGATTTAAAGTATAACGGAATTGAGATGGATGTTTTAACAACAAAAGACAAAAAAATAATTGTTTTTCACGATAAAAAAATAAACTCAATTGATAAAAAAATAAAAGACCTAACCTTTGAGGAAATTAAAAACATTTACGAAAAAAAAAAGAAGCCCATTAAGGTTCCAACTCTTTGCGATGTCTTAGAAAAAATTGGACACAAAACGGTTTTCAACATAGAGGTCAAAGACCAAGGAGAGATTTCTCAAAAATATGTTATAGGCAAGGTTATTGAGCTGCTAAAAAGACACAATTTATTTGATAATATTATTATATCTAGCTTTAATGCACAGATATTAAAGGAGTCTAAAAAGATTGACAACAGATATAAAACCGCATGGATATGGTCTAAAAAAAACTACCGTTTTTATAATTCCTGGAAAAAGGTTTTGAGGCATTATGGCCCAGATAAAATTCATATAAACCAATCCTTGCTAACAAAAAAAATTATTGATAAAGTTCACAAAACAAATAGAGAGATTTTTGCGTATACTGTAAATGATAAAAAAACATTAAGGAAATTAATAGAAATGAAGGTTGATGGTGTTTTTACGGACTCCCCAACAATTCTTGATTTAAGTAGAGGCACAAATCATCAAAGGACTTAAAACAATTCAAGCCCTTGAAGCTTTCAAAGCGCTCAAAAGAATTGTGCCCGCAGGCCAGGGCAGCAACATGACAGCCTAAATCAAGCCCCATTTTCATATCGGTGACAGTATCTCCGACAAACAAAATATTGTGTTTTTTTGCAGGAATTTTTTTGACTAATTGTTCTGCAGCGGCTTCTTTGCCGATAGCATTATAGTTGTTTAAGCCTAAAACTCTATTAAAACAAGAAGATAGATTATAAAAAGAGACCGAAGGAACAAGCGTTTTTTTATTCTGCGCAGATAATAAAATATTTTTAATGTTAGCCTCCTTTATTTTAAATAAAATATTTTTTGCACCAACATATAGGCGTGCGTTATGCCTTTTTTTGTTATAAAGAGCAATAAATTCTTTTGAAATTTTTTTATAGGAATGTTTTTTAAAATCAAAGCCAACAGCCTTGTAGTAATTTTTTAAAGGGAAGCAAAAACTTTTCTTATAAAAATCAAGAGTTATTGGAGGGAGCTTTTTAGAGGCTAAAAGAATGTTCATAATTTCCACAAAAAGAGCCCCATCATTAACAAGGGTTCCGTTCCAGTCCCATATAATATAGCTAATTTTCTCCAATCGTTTTATTGGTTAGAATTTTTTCAAAGGCCGGACCTTCTTCTATTTGTAGTGACATTTTAACATAACAGCCCTCATATTTTTTTATAAATTGACGCGGAAGCTTTATCCAATCTTTGTGTGTTGTAAAAAAAGTTTTTTGTGAGCATTGTGATAATGTTTTTTCAATCTTTTTAAGCGTCTTTTCAGTATATTTCTGATGGTCTTTAAAGGTTATATGTTTTATGGTTTTTATAGATAGCCTTTCCAAGGTTTTAATAAAAAAGCTCGGAGAACCAATGCCGCAAAAAGAAATGCCCTGTTTACAGGATTTATTAGAAAGAGAAAAAGAAGGAGTACACTTAAAGCTAAGAACACCAGCCCTATTAATTTTTTTTTCAAGATTTTTAGAAGGTGGGTTTTTTGTATAAACAACACAATCAGCCCGCTTTATGTTTTTAAAAGGCTCTCTGAACGTGCCCCAAGGAAGCATTTTTGTACTTTGTTTTGAGTCTACCAAAACAATATCTAGTGCTTTTTTTATTGACCTCATTTGGAAACCATCATCTATAATAATAGCATTATATTTGGATTTAAATTTTTGAGCCCACCTAATTGAAGAAAGTTTGTTTTTGTTTACTAAAATATCAATTCCTGGAAGCTCGCGAGAAATCATAAGAGGCTCATCCCCAACCTCATCAGAGGTTAAGCCAGAGGCCCCATTGAACAAAACGTGTTCTTTTGAAGATCTTTTATATCCCCTAGAAACAATGAGTGGGTTCAGATTTTTTTTAACAAGCAATTTTGCAATATAAATAACAAAAGGTGTTTTTCCTGTTCCTCCAAAAGAAAGATTTCCAACAGAAATAACTGGGATTGCAGACGCGTGTTTTTTAAAAAAATTTAGATCGTATAGCATGTTTCGGAGCCCAACAAGCAATCTGTATAAAAAATATATCATATGCTTTAAAAACTATTCCTGTCAATTTTATTTTGAATTCTATTCATTTTTAGAGAAATAGAATTTGAAAATTCTTTTTCAGGCATGTTGCAAGAAACATCAATTTCTTCAAAATAAACAGAGTTTTTTGAAAAAGGGAGGGGCAAAATAAAGCTGTCCCAAGTTTTTAGTTTTTTAAAACTGCTAGAAGAGCCTGATATAAAAATAATTTTAGCACCAAGTTTTTTTGCAAGCACAAGCGAACCGCTCTTTGCTATTCTTGGAGGGCCTTTTGGCCCATCGTTTGTTACAACTATTACAGACTGACTCCTTTTATATAAACGAATCATTTCTTTAATAACATTTTTCCCCCCTCGAGAGCTAGACCCCTTAATTAACAAAAATCCATATTTTTTTAAAACACTACCAAGAATCATTGAATCTTTGTGGTTGCTAGACACAACATTAATGTTTGTAAAGTTTTTTTTAAAAAACATAAGAGGAAAAATAAAGTAACCATGCCAAGCACAAACCAAAACAGGTTTTTTTGAAGAAACAGCTTTTTCAAAAACCTCTCGTCCAAAAAAACTCCATTTACAGGTTTTTTCGATCAAAAAAAACAAAATAAACAAAAAATATGATTTAATCTTTACCATGTAATATATAGTTTGCAACACGCCTGCTTACGCCTGTGGGGCCGAGTTTTTGTTTTATAGCAGCATACCCGTCAACTAAGCTTTGTTGCTTGTTTTTGTTGGAAAGAATTTCTTTGGTTTCATAAATCAAATTGACAGATGTGAGGTTTTCTTGTAAAAGCTCTGGAACTAATGGGCGATCAAGTATAATATTAGGCATTCCGGCATAATTTACTTTAACATATTTTTTCATAAAATACCAAGAAAGAGGAGAGGTTTTATAAACCAAAACAAAAGGAGTATTGAAAATTACAGACTCTAAGGAGCTTGTTCCTGATCCAACCCATGCAAAATCTGCAGCTGCAAGGGTAAGCTCTGGAAAATCTTTTACGACCGTAACTTTTTCTAGGTTAAAGCGCTTTTCTAGGTCAAAATCCAAGCCGTGAGCTTGCCCTATTAAAACCTCAAAATCTTTAAAAAAATCATTTTTTAAAGCCTGTAACATAACAGGAAGATGGTTTCTTATTTCTTGAACTCTGCTTCCAGGAAACAATGTTAAATACTTCTTTTGTCTATCTAGCCCCAGCTTAGTAAAAGCATCTTTTTTAATATCTTTTTTAGCATAATAATCAACAAAAGGGTGTCCTACAAAGAGAGCGTCAACACACCTTTCTTTGTACCAGGTTTTTTCAAAATCAAAAATCACAATCATTTTATCCACATATTTTTTTATTGTTTCAATTCTTTTTTCTTTCCACGCCCATATTTGTGGACTTATGTAAAAAACAATATTTATATTGGGAAACCTCTTTTTGATTTTTTTTGCAATATGAAGATTAAAACCAGGATAATCTATTAAAATAATTGAAACAAAAGATTCGTCTACCATATCAAGAACTTTTTTTTCAACAGATTTTAAAAAAGGAAACTTTTTTATTACCTCCCAAAAACCCATTACTGCCATATCATTTATGCTTGCAATAGAATTTAGTCCACATCTAGACATAAGAGGGCCGCCGATACCTTTGAACGAAATATTCGAGTTCATAGACGTCATCTCTTTCATTAAGTGAGAGCCATGAAGGTCTCCAGATGGTTCGCCTGCGATAATAAAGTATTTTTGCATTTATAAAATAGCTCCTACAACCTGCGATTAAATTAAAAAACATTTACAAAGTTTTCATCAATTGTTTGGTTATTAGTATTTAATATTTTATATTTCTTCTCTAAAAGTTGTTAAAAATGAATATATCAATAAATACGATAATACACTCTTTTATTATGACTATATTTGCCTTAGTTGGCCTAATCTTTTTTTTCACACAGCTGGCAAACGAGCAGTTTCTTGGCGCCATTATATGTCTTTCTGCCGCAGTTCTGTTTATAAATATATATGGATTTGTTTCAGCTGCTTTAAAAATAAATGTATTAGGATATTTAATTTCTGTTTATTTAGGAGTTGTGTCTGTATCTGTTGTTGCTATATTTGGTTTTGAGCCAACGGCTATTGGCTATAAAACACTATATTCAGTTAATCTTGAGGCAATAGCGTGTAGCATATTTTTACTTTTGATATCAACAACAATTTTAGTAGCTGTCCAAAACGTTAAAGCTCCAAACAAAAGTAGCGGCCTTGATACACACAGGCCTCCTTTACAAATTAATTTTGTTGAAAAACAGAAACCAGACAAACCTCAAAAAACACTGTATGATTCAAAAAAATGGGAAGAGATATCCTCCCAAGAGGTTGAGTCAGGAGATTACCAGGCAGTATGAAAAAGGAAAAACAAATGGTTAAAATTTTATATATAGTTATAATTTTTTTTATGGGTGCTTGTGATAGCAGTACTGAGCCGGAAACAGTATATACAATGGAAGACTTGCAGGGAACATGGGAAATGGTTTCTAATTCTGTAGAGCTAGAGTATTTAATTGATGTTTCATATGCTTACTCAACCGCAGGACAAGATGCGTGTACTTCTTTAAGTGGAAGTTGGAGTGAGCAAAACGGGTGTGTTTTTGATTCTTCCGTAGCAGCTTTTTTGTATAATCAGGCTTGCAGTCAGCTTCAGGGCTCTTTAAGCGGGTCAATCTGTACTGTGTCAATAAACGAAGAAACATGCTGTTGTCCAAACAATGAGACAGGCAACGATCAGCAGGTTAGTTGCTCTATTTCGCAAACACTGACAGTGTCAAGCGATGGAGCGCTATCTCTAGTAACAGTAAATTATGGAGAAGAAACCACACAATCTGGGGTTTTAACAATCAACGGATCATCAATTATATGGAACATGGAAGAACAGAATCCTCTAAACGGAACAGTCTCTATATTAGGAAATTCTTTAACAATACGGGTTGGATCTAACGATTTATCAGATATTTTGGACCCTTCAGGCGCTGACGATTCATTTAGTCAATCAATAACATCAGGCTCTGCTACAATAATCATGAGTATGAATAAAGTAAATTAATTTATTTACAAGCAGACAAAATAGCAGCGGGAACTCTAAATGAAGAGCAACTAACGTAGTTAAAACCACGTTTCTTAAAGAACTCAATAGACTTTGGATCTCCTCCATGCTCTCCGCAGATACCAATTTTAATATCAGGCTTTGTTTTTCGAGCCTTTTGAACCGCCAGCTTAATTAATTCGCCCACCCCATTTTGATCTAGGGTTTGAAAGGGGTCACTTTTTAAAATGTTTTTATCAAAATAATCTTTTATAACAGGAGCAACATCATCTCTAGAAAAACCATATGTTGTTTGTGTTAGGTCGTTTGTGCCAAAAGAAATAAAGTCTGCATATTTGGCAATTCTATCTGCAATTAAACATGCTCTGGGCAGCTCAATCATCGTCCCTATTTTAAAGTTAACCGTTCTTTTGTTTTTTAAATTTATATCTTCAGAGCATTCCAAAATTACTTTTCGTTGATGTAAAAACTCTTTTAATGATCCTACCAAAGGAATCATTATTTCAGGATTGACCTTGATTCCTTCTTTTGATAGTTTGTGTGATGCCTCTAAAATAGCTCCTGCTTGCATTTGTGTGATTTCAGGATAAGAAATGCCCAGCCGACAACCACGGTGACCTAGCATTGGATTAGATTCATGAAGTTGTAGTATAGCAGATTCAACCTCTTTTATTGAGCACTTTGTTTCGTTGGCTAAAGAAGATATTTGTTGGCTTGTTTGAGGCAAAAACTCATGAAGAGGAGGATCGAGCAATCTAATTGTTACAGGAAAAGGAGACATAGTTTTTAAAATTTCATAAAAGTCTTGTTTTTGGAATGGCAATAAATTCATTAATGCTTTTTTTCTAATTTTATCATCGCTTCTAAACAATATCATTTTTCTAACCTCAGAAATCCTTTTAGGGTTGAAAAACATATGTTCAGTTCTACACAATCCAATTCCTTTTGCGCCCATTGATTTGGCCACCCTGGCATCATCTGGAGTGTCTGAGTTGGAACGAACTCCTATTTTTTTATTTTTTATACAAATATTAAGAATTTTTTTAAAATTCTCGTTTTTTTCTAAATCTGCATCAATTAAACTCAACTTATCTAAATAAATTTTACCCTCAGTTCCATTTACTGAAACCCAGTCTCCTTGTTTAATTTTTTTATTATTAACCTGAGCAGTTTTATTTTTTGTGTCAATAGCAATATTTGAAGATCCAACAACACAGCACTTGCCCCAGCCTCTTGCTACTAGAGCTGCGTGAGATGTCATTCCTCCACGAGTTGTTATAATAGCCTTAGAAGCATGCATTCCATGAATGTCTTCTGGAGATGTTTCTTCGCGAATTAAAACAACCTGCATACCTCGAGCTGCCCAATTTTCAGCAGCTTCAGATGTAAAAACAGCCTGACCAACAGCACACCCAGGACCAGCAGGCAAACCCGTGGTTAAAACAAAAGAACTTTTTTCAGCACCGGGATTAAAATAAGGGTGCATAATCTCATCAAAGTGTTTAGTCTCTAGTCTTTTAATCAAACGTGTAACATCTATTTTATTTTTATTAAAATAATCTAATGCAATATTGATAGCTGAGGCCCCAGTTCTTTTTCCTCTTCTGGTTTGCAGCATATATAGTTTTTGATTTTGAATTGTAAATTCTATATCTTGCATATCATTGTAGTGGTTTTCCAAGACCGATTTAATAGAAAGTAATTGGCTATAAATTAAAGGAAATTTATTTTCAAGGGTTTCTTTAAGCTTAGTAAGTTCATTTTTGCTTTGCTCATTAATAGGATATGGTGTTCTTATTCCTGCAACAACATCTTCTCCTTGTGCATTAGGAAGCCATTCACCATAAAAGTTGTTTTCGCCTGTAGAAGGGTTTCTTGTAAAAGCAACGCCTGTTCCACAGCCTTCTCCCATGTTGCCAAAAACCATACTTTGAATATTAACTGCTGTACCCCAATCATCCGGAATGTTTTCAATTTGTCTATATTTTTTTGCACGAACCCCGTTCCAAGATTTAAAAACAGCTTCAATAGAGCCCCATAATTGGTCAAAGGGATTATCAGGAAAAGGTTCTTTGAAAGTATTTTTTATCTCTTTTTTAAAAATATCACATATTTCTTTTAAAGAAGACAAAGGCAAATCAGAATCATTTTCAATGTTAAGCTCGGTTTTTTTATTCATTAGTATTAAATCAAGTTTTTCTCGAATGTTTTTGTGAGATTCTGGTTGAAGGGCTTTGTCCATAACTACATCTGAATACATCATAATCAACCTTCGATATGAATCATATACAAAGCGCGCATTGTTTGTTTTTTCTATTAAAGGGATAAGAGTTTTTTCTCCAAGACCCACATTTAAAACTGTTTCCATCATGCCTGGCATAGATGTTCTAGCCCCAGATCTTATTGAAAATAAAAGAGGGTTTTTGGAATCTCCAAATATAGAGCCTTGATTTTTTTCAATTTTTTTAATTGAAAATAATAATTCAGATTTAAAGCTTGAAGGAAACTTGTGATTTTTTAAATAATAGTTACAAACATCAGAGGAAATTGTGAATCCTGGAGGCACAGGGATTTTTAGATTACACATTTCTGCTAAATTAGAGCCCTTTCCTCCTAAAATATTAACAAGTTCTTTGTTTCCATCCGTCTGTTTGTCTGAGAAAATATAAATATTTTTAGTCATTTTTGTATAATTTGGTTTACAAATATTTTTGCTTAAGCATTTGGAAATTTATTTTATAAAAGTAAATTAAGAACATAAAAGGGAGAAATAAAATTGAAAATTGAAAGAATGAACAAAGGCTCTTGGGGCAAGGTTAGGGCTTTTTTTGATGTCCAAACAGATGAAGGGTTTACAATTAAAGGGTTTAAGTTAATTGAAGGAATAAACGGGCTTTTTGTTAGCCTTCCAAGCCAAAAAGGTAAAGACGATGAGTATTTTGATACTGTTTATGTTGCTCCTGAAATAAGAGAAGAATTGAATCATGTTGCAATACAACAGTATGGTATGCATGATGATGGAGATAGCTTTGGCTTTCCACAAAAAGAAGATAAACCCAATGTAAATACAAATCAAAAAACAGAAGGATATGAAGCTACAAAGTCAAATGTAGAAACTAAGCCACAAGAAGTTAGCTTTGATTCATCAGAAAAAAAAGAAACAGAAACCTTTTCAGATGACGACATTCCTTTTTAAAGCTTGAATTGAAGTTTTATATACTCAATAAATATTTAGCATCATTATCAGGGCTTTTTCTCCTTTTATTTTTAACTGGTCATTTAGCTGGGAACCTCCAACTTTTGATCTCAGAATCAGCAGGAGCACAAAAGCAATTCAACGAGTATGCAAATTTTATGAGCACAAACCCAGTAGTTAAAGTCCTTTCTATAATAACCTATGTATCTATATTTTTACATGTTTTTGTTACTATTGTGCTTACTATTGATTCAAAAATGAAAAGACCTATAAAATACAAGAAAACAAAATCTCCATCTAGTTCTCCAGGTTCAAAATATATGGGTGTGCTTGGGACAATAATTCTTGCATTTGTAATTATTCACTTAAGCAATTTTTGGTTTAAAGCAAAATTCACCAATGAAATCTTAAAAGACCCTTATGGAAATAAAGATATATATAGTTTAGTTATTAGTAAATTTCAACATATAGAGCACGTATCTATTTACGTTTTTTCAATGTTAGCTATTTTTTTTCACACGCTACATGGCTTTTCAAGCAGCTTTCAATCTCTAGGACTTGTAACCTCTAAAACAAGGAAATACTTTACATTAGCAGGCATAATATATTCATTAGTAATACCGGTTATGTTTGCAGTAATACCTGTTTATATCTATTTTGGACTTAATAAATGACAAAAATAAAAAAAATGGATTCTAAAATACCAAACGGCCCAATAGAAAAAAAGTGGACTAATTACAAAGCTTCAGTACCTTTAGTAAGTCCTGCAAACAAGAAAAAATTAGATGTAATTGTTATAGGCACTGGATTAGCTGGAGCCTCTGCATCAGCCTCTTTAGCAGAATTGGGATATAATGTAAAGTCTTTTTGCTTTCAAGATAGCTCAAGAAGAGCACATTCAATTGCAGCGCAAGGAGGTATTAATGCAGCAAAAAACTATCAAAATGACGGTGATAGTGTTTATAGGTTGTTTTACGATACCATAAAAGGTGGTGACTATAGATCAAGAGAAGCAAATGTATATAGATTGGCAGAAGTTAGTGCAAATATAATAGACCAGTGTGTTGCTCAGGGAGTACCGTTTGCGAGGGAATATGGAGGCTTACTAGACAATCGATCTTTTGGCGGAGTTCAAGTATCAAGGACTTTTTATGCAAGAGGACAAACAGGGCAACAGCTTTTGCTTGGAGCTTACAGCGCCTTAAGCAGGCAGATAAAAAAGAAAAAAGTTCAGCTTTTTACGAGACATGAAATGCAAGATGTTGTCTTGGTTAATGGTGAGGCGAAAGGCGTTATCGTAAAAGATTTAATTAAGGGAGAATATCAACGTTTTGCTGCCGATGCTGTTGTTTTAGCAACGGGAGGCTATGGGAATGTGTATTATTTATCAACAAACGCAATGGGTTCAAATGTGACTGCATCGTGGAGAGCATATAAGAAAGGAGCTTTTTTCGCAAACCCATCTTTTTGCCAGATACATCCAACATGTATACCTGTTAGCGGAGATCATCAATCAAAGCTAACGCTTATGAGTGAAAGCTTAAGAAATGACGGACGAATCTGGGTTCCAAAACAAAAAAAAGATGGTCGGAAGGCGTCAGATATTCCTGAGGAGGAAAGAAATTATTATCTAGAAACAAGGTATCCAGCATTCGGAAATCTTGTTCCAAGAGATGTTGCATCAAGAGCGGCCAAAGAAGTATGTGATGATGGATATGGAGTAGGGAGCTCTGGATTGGCAGTATACTTGGACTTTAAAGATGCCATTAATAGAATGGGAAAAGACACCGTTTCTGCTAAATATGGAAATTTGTTTGCAATGTATGAAAAAATAACAGGAGAAGACCCATACGAAACACCAATGAGAATTTACCCGGCAATTCACTATACAATGGGCGGAACATGGGTTGACTATAATTTAATGACAACAATACCTGGGTTGTATGCAATAGGAGAGAGTAACTTTTCAGATCACGGAGCAAACAGGCTAGGGGCGTCTGCTTTAATGCAGGGCCTAGCAGATGGGTATTTTGTTCTACCGTATACAATAGGAGATTATTTGTCAAAACAAATATCTGATAAAAAGGTAAGCAGCGATATGGATGAATTTAAAGAAGCAGAAGAAAGGGCTGTAGCAAAAATGAAAAAGATATATGATGTACAGGGAAATCAACCGGTTGAATTGATACATAAAAAATTAGGAAAAGTAATTTGGGATTATTGTGGAATGTCTCGTAGCGAAGAAGGTTTAAAAAGAGCCTTAGGACTAGTTAAAGAGATTAAAGAAGAGTTTTGGAACACCATAAAAATTCCTGGTGAGTTTAAGTCATTTAATACTGAACTAGATAAAGCGGGACGAGTAATTGACTTTATAGAGCTAGGAGACTTAATGATACGTGACGCTCTCGATAGGAAAGAGTCCTGTGGAGGACATTTTAGAGTAGAAAGTCAAACGTCTACAGGAGAAGCAAAAAGAATTGACAGTAAATACTCTTATGTTTCAGCTTGGGAATACAGCCAGAAATCTGAGCCTAAGCTTCATCATGAACCATTAGTTTTTGAAAATGTAAAGCTTGCAGAAAGGAGCTACAAATGAAGCAAGCAATTAATCTTAATTTAATTGTATGGAGGCAAAAATCTAGACAAGCTAAAGGAAAATTTAAAAAGTATAAGCTAGATGCAATTGATACAGATATGTCTTTTTTAGAAATGTTCGATATCTTAAATGAGCAATTAATTAAAAAGGGTGAGGAGCCTGTTGTTTTTGACCATGATTGCAGAGAAGGAATATGTGGTTCTTGCAGCATGTATATAAACGGACAGCCACATGGACCACAGAAAGGAACAACAACGTGCCAGCTTCATATGCGAAGTTTTAGCGATGGTGACACTATTGTAGTTGAGCCTTGGAGGGCAAAAGGATTTCCGATAATTAAAGATCTTATGGTTGATAGATCTGCATTTGATAGAATTATTCAATCAGGAGGCTACATTTCCGTAAATACTGGAAATGCTCCAGATGGTAATGCTATACCTATAAACAAATCAAATGCAGATGAGGCTTTTAGTGCTGCAGCATGTATTGGGTGTGGTGCTTGTGTTGCTGCCTGTAAAAATGCCTCTGCCTCACTATTTTTAGGGGCAAAAATAAATCAACTTTCCCTTCTGCCTCAAGGCGACCCCGAAAGATCTTCCAGAGTTAAAAACATGGTAGCAAAAATGGAAGAAGAAGGGTTTGGTCATTGTACTAACACTGGTTCGTGTGAAGCGGAATGTCCAAAAGATATTTCAATTGACAATATTGCAAAGCTAAATAGAGAATATGTTAGGTCTCTAATCAAAAAATAATTATTAAAACTAATTATGTTTAAAATATTTTTATTTCTAGGGCTGTTTTTTTCATTTGGAGCTTCTTCTGAAAGAGAAAATATTTTACAAGTCTTAGACAAATATAATAAAGCCTTTGGTGAAGCAAACTATTCCCAAATCAGTAAGCTTTTTGATTATCCTGCATCTTTTAACCTTGCAGAAAAAACCATTACTGCACACAACAGCTTCAAATTAAAACTAATTTATAAAAAAATTAGAGGGGATTTACCAGAGTATTATTCTTACAGTGTGTGGAAAAAGAGAGATATTATGTTAATAGATTCTGATATTGCAATTGTCAATGCAGATTTTTCAAGACACAAAGAGGATGGCAGTATATTCTATTCAGGTTCAGCACAATATTATTTAAGATTTGAAAAAAATGAGTGGAAGATATTTTCACTTACCCCCTATACCAATATTAAAGCCTTATATTAAAAGATTTGATGATTGTTGAAAAATTTACTGCATCAGACTTAGAATTTAAAGAGCTTGCCAGAATAGATAATCTGGTTAACCATGACTGTATAAATCACCCAGATGACGATAAAAGAAAATGGAAAATTAGAGATAAAAGTATAATTAGAGATAGATTGCTTTTATATAAAAACAGTGTCCTTATTGGAGCGATTTACTACAGTCAAGGACGAGGCCAAAATAATAGAACGGGCTTTTTTACACTAAACATTGATCCTAAGCATAACACACAACAATCTCAAGAAATTTTATATAATAGGATGATTAAAGAGATAAAACAATTCAAAAGCAACAAAATTTTAACTCATATATATGATCATCCTAATTATAATCTAGTAAAGCAATTTCTGATTAACAATCAATTTAAGCTTGTTCAAATAAACAGAGAGTACTCATGCGATATAACAAAAATTGATGTTAAAAAGTACCAGCCTCTAATTAAAAAACTAGAAACACAAGGCATAAAGTTTTATGATTCAAAAGAAGAAATGACAGAATTCCCAAATCACTATAAAAAATTAGAAGAATTAGATTGGAAATATAGCCAAGATTTTCCCATTCCTGATGGTATTGAGCACACACGATCACCTTTTGAACATTATATGAAGCTTATTAATGATTATTATGAAAACTGCTATGGAATTCATATTGTAGCTGTCATGAATAAAAAGTATATAGGTTCAACAGATTTGGAGGTATATCATAAGGCTGAGCCGTATAAAGCATGGACTGAAGGGCTAGGTGTCTTAAAAGAATTTCGAAGGAAGGGCATTGCAACAGCTTTAAAAATAAAAGCTATAGAAAAACTTCTTAAAAAAGGAGTAAAAGAAGTTAGAACAGACAATGAGGAGAATAATCCAATGTATAAAATTAATGTAGCGTTAGGATTTAAATCTGTTCCATCTAGCTTAGAATATATGAAAAAAATTTAAGAGATTGGTTAAGATAAAAATAAATAAGGTTTATAATTATTAATCAAAGATATAAAAAGCTATTTTAATTCAAAGCGAACTGGAACTGTTTGCCAAACTCCGACTTTTTTTTCTCTTTGTCTGGCAGGCTTCCATTTGGATTGTTTAACGGCCTTTAAAGCAGCTTCATCAAGACCGGTATTGGGAACTCCTTTTTGTACATATGCTTCTGTAACATTGCCCTTCACATCGATAAAAAACTGTATATAAACAACCCCTTCAATTCCAGCCTCTTTTGCTATTTCTGGATAAATAGGCCGGATTCCAAGCCCCTTTTTAGGCTGTGGAGGAGTATCAAAAGGAATAAATTTAATGTTTGGCCCGGTTGAAGCAGCAGGCGCATCCCAGTCATCCCAAGAATCAAAATCAGTGTCTTCTATTGTTAAATCTTCATCTATATATTCATCATCCTCAGGTACAGGTATGGAAGGTTTTGGTGGTTTTTGTTGTTGAATAATTTCTGTTGGAGGTATATCAAATGTTTCCAGCTCAAAGTCAGTGTTGTTTTCAGAGGCCTGAACTTCTTCAAAAAACCGTGGTACCATAAAAAATAATATTATCAACAAAGAAAGGATTGTTAGAATCACCTTTCTAATTCGTATAGAATAATTTAAAAGTAAAGGGTCGGGTCTCATTCTGATTTTTTCAACGCTGAATAATTTAATCTTAAAGCATTTACCTCAGGATCTTGTAAAAGCTTATGAATATTAGTGATTAACGCCATTTTAGATTTAGCGTCCGATTTTAGAGAGACTGTAATTCGAGGGTTGTTTCGAACCTTAAAAGCCATAGACTTTTTAAACATTTCTGCGTTATTTTCATCAGTAATATTAGAAAACTGAATGTCGTCTAAAACTGTAAACCCATCTTTTGTTGCCCATATAAAAGAGGTGTTTCTTCTATTTTCAAGCTTTTCTATTTTTTTAGCATAAGGCATATCGATTTGCGGTGCATCAAAAGTTTTCATTACAGTTACAACCATAAAAAAGACTAATAGAAGAAAAATAATATCAGGAAGAGAAGATGTTGAGATTTCTTTAGTAATATGAGCTTTTCTTTTTATTAACATAGTTTAATTTGCGATTGATATTTTAGTTGCTTTTGCAGACTTTAAATAGTCTAAAACCCTAATATAGTCGGAATATTTGGTTTTAGGAGTAACTTGAACAGAAAATATCATTTTATCATTTTTCATAAGTTCCTTTTCAACCAAAGATTTCAATTCATAGAGAGTGTTTTTATCTAAGCTTTTTTCTTTAGTTACCCTTCCATTAAAAAGAACTTTTCCAGCTTCGTTAATTGAAATAATTGTAATGTTGTTTGGATTAACCTTCATTTCGTTTCCTTCAGAAGGCAAAACCAGATTTATGCCTTGATCCATAGAAATTGTTGTAGTAACAAGAAAAAATATCAACAATAAAAAAGCTATATCGGCCATTGAAGAAGAATTAATTTCTACAGTGGGGCGTCTTTTGAATTCAATCATATTTAAAAATCAAAGGTTATTTGTTTTTATCGGCTATGCTTTGTAGAACAATAGTTGTGCTTTTTTGAATTGAAACAACCATATTATCTATTATAAACATGACAATGTTTTGACCAAACTGTATAATTACAGCAACAACTAAACCAAATGCAGTTGTATATAGGGCTTGCCCAATACCGTCTGCTACAATTTTAGGAGATATGTTTTCTGCAGCTGCAATATCAGCAAAGGCAACAATCATTCCAGCAATTGTTCCTAAAAATCCAAGCATTGGAGCTGTTGCAATGCAAAATGAAATCCAGGTCATGTTTTTTTCTAATGATGCTAGCTCGATTCCGGCTGTTTGTTGGAGTTTTTTTTCAGCTGCTTCGGTTCCTTCTTGTGCAACCTCAAGCGCGTTATAACATAGGTTTGCAATTGGCCCGAGCTCTTTATCACACATTGTTTTTGCATCATCAAACCCTTTTTCTTTTATTGTAGATGCTAATGAAACAGCAAAATCATCTTTTGTTTTTAATGCGCGCATTAAATGATATAGGCGTTCGCCTACAAAAGCTAAACCAACAATTAAAATACCCAATATTGGCCACATAAAAGAACCACCGTTAACGAAAAATTCTACCATTTTATTTAATCCTCAATTTTATTTTAAAATACTGTTTGATTTTATAATTATAAATATATACATAAAATCAATTAATTTAATAGCAATAATCTTGCTTGCTCAAAATATTTCAATGATTCTTTTACAACTGCATCATTTAGAATAATTGTTTTGTAATATAAATTTCTGTCAAATATTTTATTGGCCAGCTCAGCAGTAAGGCGGTTTTCAATATACTCCCAATCTTTGATTAAAACTTCAGAGGATATTTCATACTCATTGTTTTTTAACCAAATATAAAAATCATTGTAATTAAGGCTTCTATTTTCATAGAACAAATCAAAATCTTTGTATTGACTATGATTAGCTTTTATAGATTCAGAATAATTAAATAAAGGTCTATTGCTATTAAAAACTAATTCTAAGGTTGGTTGAGCCAGCTTGGTTGTGTCTCTGTAGTAAATATCTGGAGTAATTCCACCACCTCCGTATACTTTGCGTCCTTTTTTTGTTTTAAATATTGGAAGAGTATTCTTTATAGAGTCAGTTAACTCCCTGTTATCATTAAGATTATAATAATAATATTCATCAATCCCATCTTCATATGGACGCTGAATAGATCGGCCAGAAGGAGTATAGTATTTGGCAACAGTAATCCTTGTTGCCGTGCTATCATCTAGCTCATACTGCCTTTGAACAGATCCCTTGCCAAAGCTAGTTTCTCCAACAACTAACCCTCTGTCTAAGTCTTGTAATGTGCCAGATATAATTTCGCTGGCACTTGCAGAACCCCTATTTATTAAACAAATAATGGGAATTTTTTTGTCAGAATAGTTGAATGTTGCTTTGTATGATTCATTTGCTCCCCAAATTCGTCCCTTGGTATACAGTAAAGTATCATTGGTAGATATAAACATATCTAATAAATTGATTGCCTGATCAAGTAATCCTCCAGGATTATCTCGTAAGTCTAATAATAAATTTTCCATACCCTTTTTTTCCAGACTATTATAAGCATCAACAAACTCTAAAAATGTTTTTTTTGAGAAGCGACTTAGTTTTATATATCCGACATTTTTATTCATAATAAAATAAGATACAATGCTTTTTAGCGGAATTTTGTCCCTTATTAAAGTTCTAGAGAAAGGTGTTTGGTCCTTTCTTTGTATCGTAACCTCAACGGAAGTATCTTTAGGCCCTTTTAATTTTTTTAAAACATCAGCGGTAGAAATTTGATATGCAGACTCTCCATTGATCTTAATGATTTTGTCTCCTGATTGTAGCCCTGCCTTATCAGAAGGGCCATCAATTATTGGCGTTATAACCGTAATATAATCATCAATTATACTAAATTCGATTCCAATTCCCTCGAATTCTCCATCAAACTCTTCAGTTGTTTTTTGAAAATCTTGTTTATTTATAAATGCAGAATGAGGATCAAGCTTATTTAGCATGCCTGATATAGCACCTTCCATTAAAAAATCAAAATCAACATCCTCTACATATTGTTCATCTATTAGCCTAATAACTTTATGAAAAGTCTTAAGCTTGTTAAGTTTGTTTTCGTTGCTGTTTTTATTAATAGCAGTAAAAGTAATAATAGAAATTAATACCAGAACAACAACAAAAATTTTATTTATAATATGTTTCATTTTTAAAGAAAGAATTAAATCAGTTTAATTTAATATATATTAAGACTTGAAACTTACTAATATCTCCAATAGCTTTTAAGTTAATATTTATTTAAAATCTAATGTCTAAAAATTTTATAAAAGATAAAATTATAATTAAAGGAGCTCGTCAGCACAATCTTAAAAACATAGATGTTAGCATACCTAGAAATACTTTAACAGTTATAACTGGTTTATCTGGCTCTGGCAAGTCTTCATTAGCTTTTGATACAATATATGCTGAAGGACAAAGAAAATATGTTGAATCTTTATCTTCTTATGTAAGACAATTTTTAGGACTAATGCAAAAACCTGATGTAGATACGATTGAAGGCCTTTCTCCAGCGATATCAATTGAACAAAAATCTACAAGTAAAAATCCAAGATCAACAGTTGGAACAGTTACAGAAATATATGATTATCTGAGACTGTTATATGCTAGAATAGGAATACAACATTGTAATAAATGTGAAAAATTAGTTAGTAAGCAAACGTTGTCTGAAATTGCGAAATCAATAATGAATTTTAAAAAAGATGATATTATTTATTTAATGGCCCCAATTATTAAAGGAAAAAAAGGAGAGTTTTCCGACTTACTCTCTGGTATTGCAAAAAAAGGCTTTATGAGGGTTAGAATAGATGGCAAGAATTATAGAATCAACGCATGTCCCAAGCTACACAAAAATAAGAAGCATTCTATAGAGGTGATAGTTGATCGCATAAAATTAGATAACAATATTAATGAGCGTCTATCTAATTCATTAGAAATAATATCTAAAATGTCTAATGGTGAAATTATAGTTAATAACGGAAAAAGCGATACGCTTTTTAGCGAAAATTATTCTTGTAGTAGTTGCAATATTTCATACGAGCCTTTAGAACCTACAAATTTTTCATTTAACTCACCATATGGAGCTTGCAATAGTTGTGATGGCTTAGGAACTAAAACAGAGCTTGATATTGATAAAATTATTCCCGATAAAAGAAAAAGCTTGATAGATGGAGCAATTGCGCCAATTAGAGGAAACGCTTTAACCGGGAAAGGAATTAGCCAGGTTATAAAAAAATTATTTTCAGATTACAACATATCATATACAACGCCATGGGAAAGTATTAATCAAGAAATTAAAGACATATTAATTAATGGTGTTAATATAGTTAGAAGAAAAAATTATTATAATGTATATAATTTTGAAGGAATTATTCCCAACCTAAGAAGAAGATATCTTAACTCAAAATCGCAATATATTAGAGATTGGATTGAGCAATATATGTCTCAAATACCGTGCCCAAAATGTAATGGAATGAAGCTTAATAAGTCCAGTTTGTCGGTTTTTATTAAAAACCACAACATAATAGATTTAACAAAATATTCTGTTGAGTCGTTATTTGATTTTTTTAAATCTATTAAATTAAACAAAACTGATTCTGAAATTGCGAAACCTATTTTAAAAGAAATAAAAGAGAGATTAAGTTTTTTGAATAATGTTGGTGTAGGATATCTAAGTTTATTTAGAAGCGCTAGAACCCTTTCAGGTGGAGAGGCTCAGAGAATTAGATTGGCAACTCAAATAGGTTCTCAATTAACAGGAGTTTTATATGTTTTAGATGAGCCCTCAATAGGCTTACATCAAAGAGACAATGCAAAGCTGATTAAAACACTTCAAAGCTTAAAGAATATTGGCAATACGGTAATAGTTGTGGAGCACGATGAGGAAACAATGCAGAGTGCAGATTGGATTATAGATATAGGTCCAAAAGCCGGGGTTTATGGAGGCAAGGTAATTGCAAGTGGTAGTCCAAAACAAATAATGCAAAACAAAAAATCAATAACGGGTCAGTATTTATCAAAAAATAAAAAAATAGAATATAACAAAAAAAGAAGAAAGGGTAGCGGGAAAAACATTGTAATTAAGGGTGCAAGCGGCAATAACTTAAAAAAAATTGACTGTTCTTTTCCTATCGGCAAATTAATTTGTGTGACAGGAGTTTCAGGTTCTGGAAAGTCTACCCTGATAAAACAAACTCTATATCCAGCGATGTTTGAAAGGATTTATGCAAACAATTCCTTTAATAAATCCTTGCCGTTTACTGAATTAAAAGGGTTAAGACCAATAGACAAAGTAATATTAATTGATCAGTCTCCAATTGGAAAAACGCCACGCTCAAACCCCGCAACCTATACAGGACTTTTTACTCATATTAGAGAATTATATAGCAACTTAAATGAATCAAAGATTAGGGGATACAAGCCTGGAAGATTTTCTTTTAATGTTAAAGGAGGAAGGTGTGAAAAGTGTCAGGGAGCAGGCTTAATTAAAATTGAAATGTACTTATTGCCAGACATCTATATAAATTGTGATGAGTGTAATGGAAGAAGGTTTAATAGCGACACCTTGGATATAACATATAAAGGTAAAAATATTTTTCAAATATTAGATATGACAATAGATGAAGCGACAAGTTTTTTCAAGAATCATAAATCAATTAACAGAAAGCTTCAAACATTGTTAGATGTTGGTTTGGGATATATTAAACTAGGTCAATCTTCAACCACTTTATCAGGAGGAGAGGCTCAAAGAATCAAGCTTTCTTCAGAGCTTTCTCGAGTTATAACTGGTCGCTCTGTATATATGCTTGATGAGCCAACAACGGGATTACACTTTGAAGATATACGGCTATTGTTAAGCGTACTTAATAATTTAGTAAACAGAGGAAACACTGTCATTGTTATAGAACATAACATGGACATTATTAAGTCTTCAGACTGGGTTATAGATATAGGCCCAGAGGGAGGAGATAGCGGAGGGCAAATTATTGCAGTTGGGGCACCTGAAGAAATTATAAAAAACAAAAAATCTGAAACAGGAAAATATCTTATAAAATATTTAGATTAAATAGTAAAATTTGAATAAATTTTGAGTCGATGATTAAATCAGAAAAAGAAAACAAAGAAGCAACAAACCCTGAAAAAATTAAAGAAGATTTAAACCAAGAGCAGTCCTTAAGGCCAGATTCTTTTAAGGATTTTATAGGTCAAAATGAATTATTAGATAATTTGTCAGTATATATTAAGGCAGCACAAAAAAGGTCTGAATCTTTAGACCACGTGCTTTTATTTGGGCCTCCAGGGTTAGGAAAAACGACATTAGCAAAAATAATTTCAAAGGAAATGAACGTTAATTTTAAGATGTCATCAGGCCCAATATTAGAAAAAGCTGGAGATTTAGCAGGAATATTGACTAATCTAGAATCAAAAGATGTGTTTTTTATTGATGAAGTACATAGACTCAAAACAATTGTTGAAGAGTATTTATATTCTGCTATGGAAGACTATACAATTGATATAATGCTTGATAAGGGACCAAATGCGCGCAGTATTATTTTAAACTTAAATGCGTTTACTTTAGTTGGAGCAACAACTCGTTTAGGAAAATTGACATCACCATTAAGAGATAGATTTGGAGTTATCTTAAGGTTAGATTATTATAATAATTTGGATTTATTTAAAATTATTAAGCGTTCATGCGATATTCTAAATATTAAAATTGATGATAAGGGGGCCAAGGAAATTGCTAGAAGATCTCGGGGAACTCCAAGAATTGCAAATCGTATTTTAAAGAGGGCCAGAGACTTTGCTGAGGTAGAATCAAAAGGAGTTATTGATTACAAAATAGCAGATTTATGTTTGTCTCGACTAGGAATAGATAAAAACGGATTAGATAATATGGACAGGCTGATTTTAGATGCTTTGATTGACAAATTTGAAGGAGGGCCTGTTGGCATAGAATCGCTTAGTGTGGCAATTTCTGAAGATGCAGGGACTGTCGAAGAGGTTTATGAACCATATTTAATTAAAGAAGGATATATGCAAAGAACTTCTCGGGGGAGATTAGCCTTAGAAAAAGCGTATAATTATTTAGAAAAAAAGTAAAAATTAAATTGACATTTTTTAAAACAAGGAGTTACAAATGTATTTTGGATCAGTAGAAAAACCACCAAGATTAGTCGAGTTTAAAATGGAGATTCCTAAAGCTCGAATTGCACAAAAACCATATTTAAAAAGAGACCAATGTAAATTAATGGTTCTCGATAGATCTGATGAAAGCATTCATCATTTGAATTTTTCAGATATTACAGATTTTTTCAAAAAAGGCGACGTGTTGGTTAAGAACCATACAAAGGTTTTTGCAGCAAGATTATTTGCCAAAAAAGATAAATCGGATGCTAATGTAGAAGTTTTTTTATTAAGAGAGCTTCAACCAACACTTTGGGAGGCAATGGTTCGGCCTGCTCGAAAAGTTAGAATTGGCAACAAATTACTTTTTAATGATAATATTGTTTGTGACGTTATAGACAATACAATTTCCGGAGGAAGGGTTTTACGATTTGATTTTGAAGGCGAAAGCTTGTTCCCTTTCATTGAAAAGAATGGTGCGTGTCCGCTACCTAATTATATTTCAAGAAAGCCTGTTGATTCAGATAAGAAAAACTATCAGACTGTTTATGCAGAAGAACAGGGTTCTGTTGCAGCTCCAACTGCAGGTATGCATTTTACGCCACAGTTGCTAGATAAATTAACTAAAAAAGGAGTCATTAACGCTCCTATTGTTTTACATATTGGATTGGGAACATTTAAGCCGATATTAGTTGAAGATCTAACGCGTCATAACATGGATTCTGAATATTATACTGTACCACCAGAAACAGCCACTACAATTAATAAAGCAAAAGAAAAGAGAAGAAAAATCACTGCTGTTGGAACATCTACCGTAAGAACATTAGAGACAGTTATAGTTTCTGGCTTTCAGATTACATCCAAAAAAGGGTGGACAGATAAATTTATTTACCCTCCCTATGATTTTAAAATGGTTGATCAATTAATCACCAATTTTCACCAGCCTCAGTCTACCTTAATGATGTTAGTAGCTGCTTTTGCTAATAAAGATTTTATACTTAGGGCATATAAAGAGGCAATTAAGAAAAAATATAATTTTTACTCATATGGTGATGCAATGCTGATAATATAAAATTATGGATATAAGAGTTGGAAACGGATATGATACACATCCTTTAATTAATGGAGAATCTTTAATTTTGGGAGGAGTGCTTGTGCCACACCATAAGGGAATCAAAGGGCATTCAGATGGCGATGTTTTGACTCATGCAATAATTGACTCAATATTAGGAGCAACAGCTTTAGGTGATATTGGTAAGTTTTTTCCTTCTAAAAACATGAATTTAAAAGGTATATCAAGCCTAACTCTGCTGTCTGAAATTATCAGTATAATTGGCAAAAAATCCTTCTACATTTTAAACATAGATTCAACTATTATTTTAGAAGCGCCCAAAATAGAAAAATATATTGATTCAATAAAATCATCATTAGCAAACATTTTATTGATACCAAAAGACAAAATATCCGTTAAGGCTACAACAAATGATAGGCTTGGATTTATTGGAGAAGAAAGAGGGATATCTGTTATTTCAACGGTTTTGATTAAAAAGCTTAATGATTAACAAAGAAAATATTAGGCTTCGTTTTGCTCCAAGTCCAACGGGGTATTTACATGTTGGAGGGCTAAGAACAGCTCTATACAATTATTTGTTCGCTAAGAAAAATAATGGAAAATTAATATTAAGAATAGAAGACACAGATCAAAAGAGATTAGTAGATAATTCAATTGATAATATTATAAAAGTTCTTAATTGGTCTGGCATAGAATTTGATGAAGGCCCACACTTAAAAACCGGCACAAAAGGTCCATATATTCAGTCAGAGAGAATTAATATATATAAAAAATATATGTTAGAGTTAGTTCGCAAAGGAGATGCCTATATTTGTTTTTATTCAGATGAAAGAATGAAAAAAATAAACAGCTCTGATTCATTTAAAAAAACAGCAAGTGAATACGACAAAAGGTTTAAAGACCTTATTCCTGGAGAAGCTATAAATAGAATGACTAATGGTGAAAATTGTGTGGTACGTTTAGCAATGCCAATTAAAGGCAAAGTTATAATAGACGATTTGATAAAAGGTAAAACGAGCTTTGATTATAAATTAATTGATGATCCTATTATTATTAAATCTGATGGCTTTCCAACCTATCACTTTGCAAATGTTGTTGATGATTATAATATGCAAATTAGCCATGTTATAAGGGGAGAAGAGTGGCTGCCGAGCCTTCCTAAGCATATACATCTATATAATTGTTTTAATTGGAGGGTACCTAAGTTTGCTCATTTGCCACTTCTTTTAAATGAAAATAGGACTAAGCTTTCTAAGCGCCAAGGAGATGTTGCCGTAGAAGATTATATTGAAAAAGGATATATGAAAGATGCATTAATTAATTTTATTGCATTATTGGGATGGCACGAATCTAATAATCAGGAGTTTTATACAATTAGTGAATTAAAGAAAGTTTTTTCTTTGGACCGGGTTCAAAGTTCAGGTGCTGTTTTCAATCTTCAAAAATTAAATTGGCTAAATCAACATTATATTAAAAATCTCAGTTCTGCAGAAATTGTCAAGCTTTCTGAAAAATTTATTCCAAAAAAATGGAAAGTAAATCATGGTATGGTTGAATTAATTAAAGAAAAATTGTCTAAAATTTCCGATATTAAAGATCAATTAACCCCCTTTTTTATAGCTCCTGAGGTATCTAGAAAGTCTGTTTTAGAAAAGTATCCTAAAAGCAATATTTATGATATTGCTGTTTATATGATTAAGCACTTAGAAAAACATAATAACATGAATAAAGATTTATTAAGTAAAATAATGAATGACATTGCTGAGAAAACAGGGTCAAAAGGAAAAAATTTATGGCAGCCGGTTCGTTTTATTATAACAGGCCAAGAGCATGGTGCAGACCTTTCATCGTTTATCTCTCTTCTTGGAAATAATGAATGTATAAAGCGATTCAATAATGTCCTCTAATGAAATATTGTTAGAGAAAAATTTATCCTCTAATGCGAAAGTTAACATAGGTCTGAATATTTTTGACAAAAATTCTAATGGTTATCATATTTTAGAATCTTTGATGCAAGAGGTTTCGCTAAGCGATAACATTTGCATCAAAGTGTATAGCTGTGATGGCGGTGTAATATTTAAATCAAAAGGACAGCCTATAAATTGCAGCACAAAAGAAAATTCATGCTATAAAATTACTAGCATAGTGAAAAAGCAATACAATATTAAAAATAAAATATGTATTGAGTTGAACAAAAAAATTCCTTTAGGGTCCGGTTTAGGTGGGGGCTCAAGCAACGCTGCATGTATATTAAACTTCTTAGATACTTTTTTTAATATAAAAATTACAAAAAAAGAAAAAATTAATATATGTAGAATTATTGGCATGGATGTGCCCTTTTTCATTAATGGAGGACTGCAATATGCAGAGGGCATGGGAGACCAAACAAGTATTATGCCACCTATTTTTAAAGATAAATATTTTGTAATAGCCTGTCCGCAATTTAGTATATCAACCAAGTGGGCATATTCAAAAATAAATAAAAACTTGTTGAATAAAAAAAAGCTGTATAATTTACTTGCCCTTGAAGATTCCATAAAATGGGATTTTTTTAGGAATGATTTTGAAGAAGTAGTGATACCAAGGTATCCAGAAGTTAGAGAATTAAAAAAAGCAATGCTTAGTAGTGGAGCTGTATACTCTAGCTTGTCGGGAAGTGGCTCGACTGTTTTTGGTATTTATAATAATTTTAATCAAGCTAAATCTTTTTCAGATTTTATTGATTATAAAAAATATCACATCACAGTTACTTCCCCAATATATAGATGATAATTTTTGGGGGATCGTCTAATGGCAGGACACATGGTTTTGGTCCATGGAATCGGGGTTCGACTCCCTGTCCCCCAGCAAGAAATAAAATTAATTATGAAGGTATTTAGCGGAAGATCAAATATTAAATTAGCAAATGGAATTTGTGACTCATTGCAAATTTCTCTTGGAGATATTACTATTAAAGATTTTAGTGATGGAGAAATTTACATATCATTTAATGAAAACATAAGAAATGAAGATGTTTTTATTGTTCAGTCTACAAATCCTTCTTCTAATAATATATTAGAGCTCCTATTGATGCTTGATGCTGCAAAGAGAGCTTCGGCTAAAACAGTGGTAGCTGTCATTCCATATTTTGGCTATGCAAGGCAAGATAGAAAGGATAGACCAAGAGTACCAATATCCTCAAGATTGATTTTAGACTTAATATGTGCTGCAGGCGTTGATAGAATTATTACAATGGACTTACACTCGCCTCAAATTCAAGGATTTGTAAATGTACCATTTGACCACTTATATTCTAGAATAGTGCTCCTTGATCACATGAAGAGTATGAATTTAAATGAAAATAATGGAGTGGTTCTTTCTCCAGATATAGGAAGCGCCCCAATGAGTCAATCTTATGCAAAAAAATTAGGAGTAGGGTTTGCATTAGTTGATAAAAGAAGAACGGCTCATAATAAAGCTGTGGTGGCCAATTTAATTGGAGATTTAAAAGGTAGGCATGCTATTATAATTGATGATATGATAGATACTGCTGGAACTATTTGTAATGCAGCAAAAATAGCTCTTGAAAAAGGAGCAAAATCAGTGGTGGCTGTTGCCACTCATCCAGTATTGTCTGGACCTGCGGTTGACAGGCTATCAAATTCTGTTTTATCTAAGGTGATTGTTTGTGATACTATTGAATTACATGAAAATAAGTCTTTTGATAAACTTGAAATTGTTTCAGTGAAAGATGTGTTCGCTGAAGCTATTAAACACATAGTGGACGGCACTTCGCTTAGTTCAATGTTTAAATTATAATTTTTGGAGAACATAATGAATAAAGAATATAAACTAGAAGTAGAAAAAAGAGAAACGAACAATAGAAAAAATTTAAAGTCTTTGCGCAAAGAAGGAAAAATTCCTGGCATTTATTATTCTTATGATTCAGAAAAAAGTCTGTCTTTTTTTATAGAAAAAAGCATTATTAATCAGGCTATTAAATCAGAATCAAACTTATTTTCTATAAATGTTGGTGGAAAAGATAGAACTGTATTGTTTAAATCAGTTCAGTATCATCCTGTAACTGATGAGATGATACATATTGATTTATATGGTGTTAATATGAATAAAGAGGTTGTGGTTAAAGTGCCTATTAATCTTGTGGGCATATCATCAGGAGTAAAGGAAGAGGGTGGCGTTATCAATCAAGCCTCTCAAGAGATAGAGGTTAGGTGTTTGCCTGGAGATATTCCCAACATTATAGATATAAACGTTGAAAGTTTAGCAATAGGTGATACTATTTTGGCGGGATCAATAAATTTAGATGAAAATCTAGAATTGGTATCAAGTTCAGAAATGCTAATAGTATCAGTAACTTTACCAATGCAAGATGTTCAGCCGGCTGAAGAGGAATCAGAAGATGAAGAAGATCAAAAAACAGATTCATCATCCCAAGACTCTTCTGAGGATTCTGATAAAAATGAATCTGATGGTAATAGTAACGAATCATGAAATGTTTAATTGGTCTTGGCAATCCAGGAGATCATTATAAAAACACGAAGCATAATTTTGGTTACTGGGTTATAGATAGCTATTTGAAAAAACATCAGTTAAAGTTAAAACTTGGAAAGGGAGATTATGTTTTTGCAGATGACAATAACTGCATTGTTGCAAAAACTACAACCTTTATGAATAATAGTGGGCATGCAGTTAAAACTATTATAAAAGATTTTAATTGTAGTATTGAAGATGTAATTATTATATATGATGACATTGATTTAACATTAGGCGCCATTAAGTTTAAATCTACTGGAAGCAGTGGAGGCCATAGAGGTTTAGATTCTATAATTTACCATCTGCGCAGTGAAAACTTTTCTAGGCTTAGGTTAGGCATAGCAACAAAATCAGACATGCGTCCTTCTGAAAAATATGTTCTAAAGTCCTTTCCATCAAAATATAATGAAGCTATTGCATCAACTGTTGATAAGGCTTGTGAAGGATTAAGGTTTTTTTTAAACAATACAATTGATTGTACAATGAATCAATTTAATAGAAGGGTTAAAGGAGAAAGTTAAATATGGAAATACAGTATTATTTGCCTCTTTTTGGGGTGCTAGGCTTATTATTTGTTTTTTATAAAAATGCATGGGTTACAAAGCAAGATCCAGGTAATGAAAAAATGCAAACAATTGCATCAAATATATCTAAGGGTGCAATGGCTTTTTTAAAGGCAGAGTATAAAGTTCTTTCTGTTTTTGTGATAGGTGTTGCAATATTATTAGCATTTAAAGGAAACGCTGAAAGTAATAGTTCATGGCTAGTGGCTATTTCATTTCTTGTAGGTGCTATTTGTTCAGCTTTAGCTGGTTTTATTGGCATGATGGTTGCCACAAAAGCAAATGTAAGAACAACTAATGCTGCGCAGCATTCGCTGGGGAAAGGTTTAGAGGTGGCTTTCTCAGGTGGTTCTGTTATGGGCCTAGGTGTTGTAGGGCTTGGAGTTTTAGGCTTATCATCATTGTTTTTAGTTTATAATAGTTGTTTTGAAGGAGATATGGATAAAACTTTAACTGTACTTGCAGGATTTTCTTTAGGAGCATCCTCTATTGCGTTATTTGCAAGAGTTGGTGGAGGAATTTATACAAAAGCTGCTGATGTTGGTGCAGATTTGGTTGGTAAGGTTGAAGCGGGTATCCCTGAAGACCATCCTCTAAATCCTGCTACAATAGCAGATAATGTAGGTGATAATGTGGGCGATGTGGCTGGAATGGGTGCAGATTTATTTGAATCTTATGTTGGGTCAATTATTGCAACAATGGTGTTAGGAGCAGTTTTTATGTCTAGCGGCATGGGAACAGAAGCGGTATTGTTGCCATTATACTTGGCTGCTACTGGTATTGTTATGTCAATATTTGGAACTTTTTTTGTTAAAGTAAAAGAGGGAGGAAGCCCTCATAAAGCATTAAACCTTGGAGAATTTTTATCTGCAGGATTAATGATTTTGGCATCTTATTTTATTATAACATGTTTATTGCCTGAAACATGGGTTCATAAAGGGCAAGAATATTGTGCTACTGGTGTTTTTTGGGCTACTATCGCAGGCCTAGTTGCCGGCTTAGGTGTTGGTAAAATAACAGAGTATTATACTGGAACTGGAACAAAACCTGTTTCTGAAATTGTAAAGCAGTCTGAAACGGGCTCTGCAACCAATATTATTTCTGGTTTAGGTGTTGGAATGATGTCAACGGCAATACCTATTTTATTGATTACTGCAGCAATGATTGTTGCGCATAGTTTTGCAGGGTTGTATGGTATAGCAATTGCTGCTGTTGGAATGCTTGCTAATACAGGTATTCAGTTGGCAGTTGATGCATACGGCCCAATTTCAGATAATGCTGGAGGTATTGCTGAAATGGCTGAATTGCCATCTGAGGTTAGAGAAAGAACAGATAAGCTCGATGCAGTAGGCAATACAACCGCCGCTATTGGAAAAGGTTTTGCTATTGCATCTGCAGCACTTACAGCATTAGCGTTATTTGCAGCATTTATGGAAAAAGCTGGAATAGATGGAATTGATATATCCGAGCCCCTTGTCATGGGAGGACTATTAATAGGTGGTATGTTACCATTTGTTTTTTCTGCGTTGTCTATGAATGCAGTTGGCAGAGCAGCAATGGATATGATTAAAGAAGTCAGAAGACAATTTGCAGATATCCCAGAACTAAAAGCAGCATTAGAGGTTATGAAAAAAAATAATGCAGACATGAGCAATGCCTCTGATGAAGATAAAGCAATATTCAATAGCGCAGATGGAAAAGCAGAGTATGATAAATGTGTTGATATATCAACAAAAGCATCAATTAGAGAAATGGTTGTTCCTGGTTTGCTTGCAATTATTGTACCTGTTTTAGTTGGATTTGTAGCAGGCGCAGAAATGCTTGGAGGTTTGCTTGCAGGTGTTACTGTTACAGGAGTTTTAATGGCAATTTTTCAATCTAATTCAGGAGGTGCATGGGATAATGCTAAAAAAATGATTGAAGAACAGGGAGGAAAAGGTACAGAAGCTCATAAGGCTGCTGTAGTTGGAGATACAGTAGGAGATCCGTTTAAGGACACATCTGGTCCTTCACTCAATATTTTAATTAAATTGATTTCTGTTGTAGCTCTGGTAATTGCTACATCTATTGCATCTCCAGATACTGTA
Source organism: Fidelibacterota bacterium (assembly GCA_002705575.1). Next base: position 45,407 of record PAHI01000044.1, read on the forward strand.
ATGGACCAAACCTCTTTAGAATCAGAAAAAAATATTATCGAAGCAAAGGAGAGTAAATGAAGTATTACGAAATATTATATATAGTGCATCCAGCTCTAGAGGCAGGACATTTAAAAGATATTATTGACTCGATTGACACATTAATTGAAAAAAATAATGGCACTTTATTAAGGCAAGATAATTGGGGTAAAAAGAAGTTAGCGTATCCTATTGATAAGCAAAACTACGGTACATATGTTCTTACGCAGTTTTCATCAGAAAAAATCAACAGCGATCTCCTAACACAGCTTGAACAAAACTCAAGCATTTTAGCATATTTAAAATCTAGGATTGAAGAAAATGATTTATTGGAAAAAATAGATAATATTTCTAAATCAGAGTCTTCATCAGATGAGCCTGAAGCATCATCAACAAAGGATGTTAAATCAGATGAGCCTGAAGCATCATCAACAGAGGATGTTAAA
>PAHI01000002.1 GCA_002705575.1 Fidelibacterota bacterium
GAGAAAAAACAATTTGAAGATGGTAATGTTCAAAATAAAAATTTTACAAAGATTGCATTTAAAACTAGAACAGATGGAAATGAAGCAGAAGGCCATAGTATTTGGGGTTGGCCGTGGAAAACTATGCAATCATCCCTTTTTTATTTTTCTTTACGATCTTGTTGCCCAAACTTAAATATAGTATTTGTTACTTTAAAAAACAATAATACAAAATACACCGATCTTTATTGGAAAAGACTTGATATAGTTAGTGACTATAATTTAAATGATTTTTTAAATATAGAGTACCCAAAACATGAATTAAATTATGTGACATATATAGATAAGATACTAGACTATGATGAAAAATCTTACGTTGAGTTGTGCAACTTTATAAAAGAAACACCTCTTAATAATTGGAAAGAGAGAGTTAAAATTTATAAAAAACATTTGGAGTTGGAATGAGTAAATGGAAAAAATTTAGATTGTATGTTAGATTATATTTGTCATTGTTTATAGACAGATTTAAATTTTGGAAAAAAAGAGATAAAGAGATATACATTTATGATGAATAATTTAAATGGCAAATATGTAGAATTATACAAACAATATCATCAGCTGCACCCCGAATATGGAAATGGTGGAGCTTTAAGATTTTATTTAAATTATGTAGTAGATTTAATACATGATACAAAATCTCAAAGTTTATTAGATTATGGTTGTGGAAAGGCCGAGGGATATTTAAAACATAACCATCATAGACATTGGGATTGGGGAATCATGCCTGCATTATATGACCCTGCGATAGAACAATTTAAAGAATTACCTGATGGTCCATTTGATGGTGTGATATGTCTAGATGTGTTAGAACATATACCAGAGGAAGAAATACCACAGACACTTAAAAATATCTATGATAGGGCAAATAAGTTTGTTTTTTTGGGGATTGATACAGGTCTTGCTAATGCAGTATTACCAGATGGCAATAATGCACATTGTACAATAAAGTCAAAAAAGTGGTGGGCAGATATGATTAAAGAACACGGAACAAAAGTATATACACACATAGTTACAAATGGTCAAGATGAAGGTTATCAAATTTTAAATGAAGAATCATATTTAGAAATGTTATGAACACTTGGAATGGTGATGTTATAAATGATATTCAGTTTTCTATTACAAATCATTGTAATGCAGCTTGTCCACAATGTCACAGAACAGATACAAATGGTTTAGGAACTGTTGATTGGTTACCTGTATTCTCTTGGTCATTAGATGAGTTTAAAACATATCTTCCAATAAAAGAATTACAGAAGATGAAAATAATTAATTTTTGTGGAACTTGGGGTGACCCAATGATGGCAAAAAACATTTATGAAATATGCGAATATATAATAAAAAACTCTCATTGTTCAATCATAATAGATACAAATGGGTCTATGAGATCAGAGGAATTTTGGTGGAACTTTGGAGTCATGTGTGGAAATAGATTAACAGTAAATTTTGCAGTAGATGGTTGCACACAAGATATGCACGAAAAATATAGAAGAAAAACATCTCTAAATAAAGTCTTAAAAAATATGGAGATACTATCATCTACAAAAGCCATTGCAAAAGTAATTACGATTGTGTTCAAACATAATGAAAACTATCTTGACAAAATTAAAAAAATGTGTTTAAATTATGGAGCAGAGGATATACAATTTATAGAATCAAATAGATTTGAGAATGATAAGTTTTATTTTACAAATGAAAGTGGTAAGAAAGAATGGCTAGAAAGATTGTCTGCAAATGGAAGAAGTCTGGTCAAGTCCTTGTAAACCCAGATGGTCAAGTTTGGCCTTGTTGTTACCTTTGCAACATAACATACGAATATACAAATTCAGACAAAACTAATATTTTGTTTGGAAGTCATAGAGATAATAGTCACATTTTTAAAGAATATTATGATAACAAAGATGACCACAATATAAAGAAGAGAACTTTACAACAAATATTAGATTCAAAATGGTATAGTAAAACTTTACCAGAGTCTTGGAAAAGTCAAAAGACAGCATTAAAACAATGCAAACAATACTGTACGGTGAAAGATGATTAAACTAGGAATATCAGAGGGATATCATGATGCAGCTTTTACTTATCTAGATGATAGTGAAATAATAATTGCAGGTCATAGTGAGCGATATACTAGAATTAAGAATTGCAAATTCATAGACAAAACACAATATGCATTTTTACCAGACTATGATAAATCTGCGTTTTATGAAAAACCCTTTCTAAAAAATATAAGAAGATTCTTTGGAGGTCAAAAACTACAATGGCCAAGATGGAAACACGATTACTATTTTGGACATCACGAAACACACGCAGCTGCAGGTTATTATACTGCTCCCTTTGATGATTGTAATATTTTAGTTATTGATGCAATAGGAGAATGGAATACAATCTCTATATGGGATAATATGAAAAAAATTAAAACTTGGAATTATCCTTATTCACTTGGATTGTTATACTCTGCTGTTACAGAAAAAATAGGATTGAAACCAAATGAAGAAGAATATATCACAATGGGAATGTCTGCCTTCGGTGAACCAAAATATGATATGGAAGAGTTACTTTATCAAAATAATCACAAAGGTCTTGGTGATATGTTTCTTGGAGCTCGAAAAGAAGATTTGGCTGCAAGTGTTCAGGCACTTTATGAGAAGAAACTTTTAGAACTTGTAGAAATGTGTCCAAAGAAAAATTTAATTATTATGGGTGGTTGTGCGTTAAATTGTGTTGCAAACTCACGCATAAAAAATAAAAACATTTGGATTATGCCAGCACCTGGTGATGCTGGTTCAAGCTTAGGGGCAGCTGCCTTAATTGAGAAGAAGAAATTGAATTGGAAACACCCATATTTGGGCCACGACATATATACAAAAAATTTTAGTCCTAAAAAGGTTGTTGATTTTTTGTTGAAGAATAAAATGTGTGGAATTGCAAATGGGAAGGCAGAATTTGGCCCAAGAGCATTAGGCAATCGTTCTTTACTTGCAGACCCTAGAGGAAAATTTATAAAAGACATAGTTAATATAGTTAAGAAAAGACAAAAGTTTAGACCATTTGCACCTGCAATATTAGAAGAATATGCAGACAAATATTTTGAAGGACCAATGAATGAGTATATGCAATTTGTTGCAAAAGCAAAGCACGAATATAAAGCAGTAACACACATAGATAATACAAGTAGAGTTCAAATAGTAAAGAAAGATTGTGTATCTGTCATTAGACCAATACTAGAAGAGTGGTATGAACTGACTGGTTGTCCAATGTTATTAAATACATCATTAAACATTAGAGGTGAACCCATAGTGAACTCTTGGGATGATGCAAAAAGATTTGAGAAAAAATATAATGTCAAAGTATTCTAAAAAAATTATTGCAGGTGGTTGTAGTTTTACAGACAAAAGACAACCATTAACATTAGGTTATAAACATAATACTTGGCCAGAGTTTGTTGGAGAACTTCTTGGAATGGAAGTTATTAATTTAGGACAATGTGGTTCTGGTAATCGACAAATTAAATATAGAGTATTTAATGAAATTATGAAATATGATCCAAAAGATATTGGGTATGTATTTGTTGGGTGGACAGAATGGACAAGATTAGATTATGAAACTTCAACAAGATATACACCTATGCAAATGGAAGAAACTGGTATTTACAACGGAGATTATTATTGGACATACGGGCCAGGAGTTGGTAGAAATCAAATACCCACAAGTCGTTTTAAAGAAATGATAAATGTTAAAACTAATGACCCCTCTCAAGATTTTTTACGATATCCAATTTTTGAACATTTAGCAAAACAATCATTACAATATTACTATGATATTCAAAATTTATGTAAAGATTTGAATATACCATATTATTGTTTTCAAGCAATAGCAACATTACCTTGTTTAGAATTTGAAGAGGAATGGCGATATATGAGAGAAACTTCTTCTAAACTTTTAATGGAAGAAAAAATTTCTGCATTAATTGATGAGAAATGTTTTTGGGGTTGGCCTATAGAAAAATTTATAGGTGGTAATACAATGGTTGAATGGTGTAAAAAGAAAAACGGAGTACAATCTTGGTTTAATATTAAAGGTAATGACAGACACCCAAGTGAAAAATCTCATAGACTTTGGGCAGAACAATGGTGTGAATATGTTAATAGTTGAACAATTTGTTGATGAGTCTAGGGAAAAACCACCTCACGATCATACGATAGAAACAGTATTACTAAAAAATAATATTAAACATTCTTTTGTAGATGTAGAAACAGCACTAAACTCTAATGAAAAATTTGTTTTTATTTTAATGTTTCGCACTCTTATAAGAAGATATCTTTTAGAACTTCATTTAGAACCTTTTTTAGAAATAGATAAAAGAATAATAGATTGTATAAATTCAGATAAATGTATTTTTTATATAGATGCGTTAAACGAAGTAGAGGATTATCAAAACATAGAGAAACCATTGTTGCTTCATTTGGCAGAGGCAAACATTGATTATAAAAAAGTAAATATATTGCATAGAAATCCTATAACAGGCAAAACAATATTTAATTTAATTTATTGGCAATGGTGTGAAACAGGTCAACAATTTAAAGCTCCAAACATAGATTTCAATAAAAAATTTCAAAATGATTACAAAATGTTTTTATGTTTAAATCGTTATGACCCTAATGGTCACAAAACTATTTTTGTAGATGAAATAATAAAAAGAAATTTACTATCAAATTTTAACATCAGCTTAAAAAGTAGAAATTTAAATTATGATGTTAATTTAGAAACAGAAACTTCAGATTTACATGAGGTAGAAGATTTTTTCTCATATGATAATTTAATTTTTATAGTTACAGAATCAAATTTTCAAGATTTATCATTTAGAAATATTAGTGAAAAAACATGGAAACCTATAATGTTAAAAATGCCATTTATAATCGTAGGTGATAAAGGAACATTAAAAACACTTAAACATTTAGGATATAAAACTTTTTCTCATATGTGGAATGAAGATTATGATGATTGCGATTCCAAAGAAAGAATGGCCAAAGTTTGTCAAATTGTTTCTGATTTATCTTCTATGGGAAAAGAGAAAGTAAAAAAATTAATTATTGACAATAAAGATATTTTAGATTATAATTATAAACACTTCATAAACAGAAAAGCAGAAGAGGAATTTTTAGATCATGTTCAAAATAACTTGGAAAGATGAAGATTATAAAAATTTAAATTATGAGTTCAAACCTACTTACTTAAAAGAGGGATTTGAAAAATACTCAGATAAAACTTATGAACATTCAATAGGAAATCATATATATTTTTTACCAAATCCTATGCCAGAATTTGTTAAAGAAACTTTAGATAATAATTATTTTAATAAATATTCTATTAAAAGTGCTGGATTACATTTAATTAAACCTGGTATGTTTTTACCCCTACATAAAGATTTGTACAAAGGATTTAAAAAAGCATATAACATAGATGATTTTGATATTACAAAAGTGCATAGATATATAATATTTTTAGAGGATTCTAAATCAGGACATTTATTACAAATAAAGAATGAAGTTGTGTCAAAATGGTATGCTGGTGGATATTTAAAATGGACAGGTTCAGAATTACACGCAGCTTATAATTTAGGAACTGAAAATAGATATACTTTACAGGTGACTTGCTATGTATAAAATAGGATTTATTGGATTAGGAAAATTAGGAATACCTTGCTCTCAAGTTTTTTTGGATAGGGGTTATGATGTTATTGGTTATGACATAGAACATAGAGAGGGTATTGAAACAAAAGAATCAATTAAGTCTTGTGTTGAAGATAGAGATATTGTGTTCATTGCAGTACCAACACCTCACGAAAAAGAATATGATGGCTCAGAGCCAACTTCTCATTTAATACCAAGAGATTTTTACTATGATTATATAAAACTTGTTTTAGTTGAAGCAGACAAATATATGAACTCAAATCAAGTATTAGTTTTAATATCTACAGTATTACCTGGTACAATAAGAAAAGAATTAAGTCCGTTACTTAAAAATACAAATCTAATCTACAATCCATATTTAATTGCTCAAGGCACAATAAAAGAAGATATGATAAATCCAGAGATGATTATTTTAGGTGGAGAAATTTCTTTTACAAAAAGTAGTTATTATGGTATAGTATTAACCACTTTATATGATGACATTTGTGGTAAAAAAGTTAGATATGAAATGGGAACTTGGGAAGAAGCCGAGTGTATAAAAATGTTTTATAATACTTTCATAACTCAAAAAATTAATTTTGTTAATATGATTAGAGATGTTTCTGCAAAATTAGACTATACAAATCCAAATGTGATTGCAGATGCACTTGCAAAATCTACAATGAGAATTATGAGTGAAAGATATATGAAACCTGGTATGGGTGATGGTGGAAGTTGTCATCCTAGAGATAATATTGCATTGAGATGGTTATCTAAAAAATTAAATTTAGATTATGATATGTTTGGTGATACCATGAAAATAAGAGAGAAACAAGCATTTACTAGAGCCAAAGAAATTTTAAAATTAGGAAACAAAGTTTATTTTTCTTCAGATAGTTTTAAAGAAAATGTGGATTGTACTGATGGAAGTTACTCTCTTTTGATACAACATTATGTTAAAAAACTTGGTGGGCAAATTACTAATTCTGATGATTGTGATGTTTTTGTGAAAGTTCATCAAGGAGATAACGTATCTAGATATGATTTATTCAAAAAACACATTTATGACATTTGGGCGTGAAAAACAAGACGCTCAGCAGGTCACTAGGTGGGTGGAAAGAACCTCTCGTGTATGATTGTATCACCGTATTTTGGGGGTATTTTAACGAATGTTTAAAATAGTAAAAGAATTTGAAAAACGTATTGCAGAGTATTATAATGCTCCTTTTGCAATAGCTACAGATAGTTGCACTCATGCTTTGGAGTTATCTCTTAGGTATGACAATCCACAAAATACTAGTATTATCATACCTGCAAGGACTTATATTAGTGTGCCTTTTACACTAATGAAACTAAATATACAATTTAATTTTTCTGATTACCTTTGGCAAGAATCTTATTTTTTAGGAAATACAAGAATAGTTGATGCGGCCGTTTGTTTTAAACAAAAATCCTATGTAAAAAATCAATTAATGTGTTTGAGTTTTCAGTTTAAAAAAATGTTAAATTTAGGAAGAGGTGGTGCAATACTTTGTTCAACTAAAAAAGAATATGATATATTAAAAAAAATGTCTTATGATGGTAGGAGTGATAATGAACCTTGGGCAAAACAAAATATAGATACAATTGGATATCACTATTATATGACACCAGAAACTGCTCAACTAGGAATAGACAAATTAAAAAATGTTACTTCCCAAAAAATTTGGAGTAGTGAAGATTATCCTTATTTACCTAATATGAAAGTTTTTAACATTTACCCTTGACAATTAATATATAACTATGTTAAGTTTAATTATAAGTTGATGAGGATATTATGAATAACAAAAAAACAACAATCGCAAAATTACTTGCTACTGAAAATATTACCATTGAATGGAATAAAGTAAATACTGCAAGTTTTGATGTCAAACACAGAATTTTGACACTCCCAATATATGAAGGTATGAATGACAATATTCAAGAGTTGATGCAATTGCACGAAGTTGGTCACGCCTTATATACCCCATTAGATATGTTAGAAACTGCTAAAGATAAAAATCTTAATAAAGGTATTATTAATGTTATAGAGGATGTTAGAATTGAAAAAGCAATTCAAAAGAAATACCCTGGTGCAGTTAAATGTTTTGAAAAAGGTTATGAAGATTTAATTGAACAAGATTTCTTCGGTATAAAAAATAAAAATGTTTCTAAATTACATTTAATGGATAGAGTTAATCTACATTTCAAACATATAAAGGATGTTCCATTTACTGAAGATGAAATGAAAATAGTTAAAATGGTTGATGATTGTAAGACACCTGAAGATGTTTTACAAGCTGCAGAAATTATTGGTGCATTAGAAAACGAAAAGAAAAAAGAAGAAGATGATGCACAAAAAATGGCAGCCGCTACCCAAGATCAAGACGGAGAAATAGATGCCGACAACCAAGAAACACAACCCGAAACAAATTCTCAAGAAGAAGAATCAGATGCTACAGAAGCTGGGAATGTTGGAGAAGAAGAAGAAACTGAAGAGAAAGTAGAAGAAAATGCAGAAACAGGTCGTGGTCAGAATACTGAAGATGCAAAAGATGAAAATAAAGAGGAAAACGAGATAGGTGATGTAGAAGGTAAAAATGATACATTACCTACAAATAATGATTCTTTTGAATCTGAAACTCAAAATCAATTAGATAAACATATTGAATCTAAAGTAGATATTACTGCAACAAAAAGATTATATATGAATGTTCCTAAGATTAATCTTGATAATCTTATTATAAAATATGATAGAGTTTTAAAAGAATGTGACAAACATTATAATAAAACTGATCATCAAGGTAGTTTTAAACAAAACACTCTTGAAGAGATTAAAACTATTAAAGAGGAAAATAAAAAAGTCGTTGCTTATATGGCAAAAGAATTTGAAATGAAAAAAGCTGCAGATCAATATGCAAGAGCCCAAACTTCAAAAACAGGTACTTTAGATTTAAATAAATTACATACTTACAAATATAATGATGATTTATTTGCAAAAGTTACTACATTGCCTGGTGCAACAAATCATGCCATGATTATTCATATTGATTGGTCTGGTTCAATGGCATACAATTTATCTTCTACTATGAAACAATTATTTAATTTAATTTGGTTTTGTAAAAGAGTAAATATTCCATTTGAGGTTTATGCATTTACTTCAGGTTATTATAGAAAACATCATATGTATGATGTTGAGGATGCTCCTGCAATTACTAATTGGGTATGGGGTGATGCAAACATAGATGGTCTTAATCTTATAAATTTCTTTTCAAGCAAAATGAAAAATGCAGAATTAGATAAAATGATGCATTATGTTTGGATGATCACTCAAAGATATGGTTATAGAGATTGGAGAAGCAGAGGTTATCCAATTGAATTACCAAGACAATATTCTTTAGATGCAACACCACTTGATCATACAATACTTGCAAGTTTAGATTTAATAGACGCTTATAAGAAACAAACAAAAGTTCAAAAAATGAATCTTATATTTCTTACTGATGGTGCTAGTCATGATATTAATGGAAAAAACGTCACTACAAAAAGAAGTGATGGTGGAATTGAGAAAGATATACAGCAAGGATATGGTAGAACTACTTATCTTAAAGATAAAGTAAGTGGTAAAACTGTTGTTTATGGTAGAGAAACAAGAAGAGAATCAACAATCGCATATTTAAATCTTTTAAAGATGCGACACCCAGATGTAAATGTTGTTGGATTTTTCCTTGCAGGCAATAAAAGAGGTGTAGTTCCTAAACACGATATAATTGATAAATTAAGATTACGTTATACTGATGCAGATTATGAACAAGTGCTTGCAGCTGCTAAAAAAGCCCTATCTAAAGATAAAGTTCTAGTTGTTAAATCTCAGGGTTATGATGAGTATTATATCTTACCTACAAATAGTGAGGAAGTAGAAGGTGATTTAGATATTCAAGAGGGGGCATCAGTTGCCGTCATGAAAAGAGCATTTATGAAATCTACTTCTGCAAAAAGATTAAATAGACAATTGCTAAATAAATTCATAAAAATGGTTGCTTGACCCTTGACAATTAACCATTAATGTGTTAGCTATATAATATATGATGATAACAAAAAGTGAGAGGTAATAATTATGTTGACACCATCAAAACAAAAGTTCGTAGATATCGCCGCTAAAATATACGGCGAAGGTGCGATACTTACTAGGAAACAAATTTATGATGTTGCCCTAGAAAACAATATTCCTAAACCAACTTGGATATATAAAAACAAAAAAAATGCATATAAAGTTGGATATGGTAAGTATCAATTACCAACTGATAAAGTTAAAGTTGCAGAACAACCTGCAACACCTGTTGAACATACAACAGTAAATTTGATTGCTACTAATATGGAAACTCAAAATTTAATTCCACAAAAATTTGACGGATTTGTTTCTTGGGGTCA
>PAHI01000005.1 GCA_002705575.1 Fidelibacterota bacterium
ATAAGTTTTTTAAATTTAATTTTTTTAACAAAATGAATTAGCATTTAAGTTAAATCAAAACCTTTTTTAATTTTAATTAGATTTTATATCCCAAGGAAATGTATTTTTTTTTAATATCTAATTTTGTTAATGATGAATTATAAATATATTTAAAAATTTGTGGCCAATTTTCATAAGTCAATTTATGATCTAAATCTGATGTTCTTGAGTGTTTATTATAAACTTCTTTAGTTTGAAAATTATCAGGCAGAAAATTTTTATCAGGATCATTAACGAGTTGAGATAAGATTTTATTAATAAAATATTCTTTAGAAGTCGTCATCTTTTCCATGACCAAAAGTTGAGAGTGATCACAGTCATTAAAGTTTTCTAAATCAGTCTCTAAAACAGAGTTGCAGCATCTAATAAAGTGATCAATTACCATTAAAGAGATTATTTTTTTACTTTTATATCCAGTAATATCAATTAATTCGAAATTCTCTTTTTTAAAGTTTAATAATTTATGATTAATGGCGATATAACTCCTGTAAACAGTTCTCTTAATTTTATTAACTAGAGAAGAATTTAATGATTTTTTTCTAGAAGTGCCAATAAATATATCTGGATTAAATATTTTTGATTGCTCTCCATATCTCAAATTTTCTTCGTCAATTAATTGATCATAAAAATTCGTACTGATCTCATTTAAACCTTTTAAATTTTTTTTTGTCAAACCTTTTAATATTTTTGATTCAAAAATTGATTGTATTCTTTTCACTGGATGTCTAATTATAGCCAAATATTTACCACCCCTTAATTCAACATCTTTTTTCATTAAAGAGCCATAATAACCATGACACGCTCCAAATTGTTTCTTATCTCTGCAATTATTTTCTAATTGTATTAATCCATTTACAAATTCTGATGGAGTCAGATCATAATTTGCAGATGAGCGAGGAGGTATTGACCTGTTTCCATGAAAACAAACTAAATCTGGATGTTCTGATAATATTGATGATAACCAGCCTGTAGCACTATGACCTAATGATGATATGTAGAACATATTTATGTCTAAAAAGCTTCTTAAAATATCTTATCCCATTTAACTTGTTAATAAAAAAAATCATTAATTAACTTAAATTAAAGTTAATGATAAAAGTGGAATAAAGTACTTGGAGCAACCTAAATTTTTCAAATTATTGATTCAATAAATATTGGTTATGGTTTTTTATAAGGGCTCAAGTAAACCAGTTTTAAAGCTTTCAAGAGTTGAATATATAAAACTTAGGAAAATACTATTAGGAATTTAGGATTAATGCGAAAGGTCTTATAAATTAGATTAGTTTTAATCTAGAATTGTCCCAAAAATAATTTATACAATATCTCGTATGCTAAATTATTGAAAAAAAATTAATAAATGAAAATATTAGTTACTGGTGGTTGCGGATATAAAGGTTCTTTATTAATCCCTAAATTATTAGATGATGGTCATAAAGTAATTAATGTTGATACCCAATGGTTTGGTAATTATATTGGAAACAATCCTAATCTTAAAAATTTAAAACAAGATATTAGAGATATAGATATCAAAACGCTTGAAAATGTTGATACAGTTATCCATTTAGCAAATATAGCAAATGATCCTGCGGTCACTTTAAATCCTAGTTTAAGTTGGGAGGTCAATGTTTTAGCATCTCAGCAATTGGCTGATAATGCAGTTAGGGCAGGTGTGAAAAAGATAATTTATGCTAGCTCTGGTAGTGTTTATGGAATAAAAGATGAACCTTCTGTTACAGAAGATCTTGAGCTGGTTCCAATATCTGTTTATAACAAAACGAAAATGGTTGCAGAGAGAGTTTTTCTCTCTTACAAAGAAAATATTAAAATCTTCTGTATAAGACCAGCAACAGTTTGCGGAATATCACCAAGAATGAGATTAGATGTTGCCGTTAATCTGCTTACTTATCAAGCACTAAAAAATAAAAAAATAGTAGTATTAGGAGGGGAACAAACAAGACCTAATATACATATTAAAGATATGGTTAAAGTTTATTGCCATTTCTTGGAAGATAATGACATTGAAAGTGGCTGTTATAATGCAGGATTTGAAAATATATCAATTTTAGAAATAGCAAAAAAGGTTCAAAAATATATAGAAGCAGAAATAATTATAAAAGAATCTAATGATCCAAGATCTTATAGGCAAGATTCTAATAAATTATTAAAAACCGGATTTAAGCCGCTTTACAATATTGAAGATGCAATAAAAGATATTAAAGCGGCTTTTGATAATAATCTTTTAAGAGATGATGAGTCTTGTTACACCGTAAAATGGATGAAAAAGTTAAATTTGAACGAAGCATGACTTACTTAGTATTCTTAATTAAGTTTATATTTTGATTTTTTTAAAGATAATATATTAAACTCAAAAAATATAGACAGTTTAAACTGCCAAATTAAAAGCAAAACTTTTAATACTTAACAAGGCAAATTCAATGAAATTAGAATTGAGAGCTCTCATTTTGGCCGCTGGATTTGGAACTAGATTAAGGCCAATTACTCTTAAAACCCCAAAATGCCTCGTTGAAATAGGAGGTAAACCTCTCCTTCAAAAATGGTTTGAAATTCTTGAAAATATTGGTTGTGAAAAAACTTTAATTAATACACATTATCTTTCGGATAAAGTTGATCAGTTCATAAATAATTATCAAATAAAGAATATGGCTGTTGAGACAGTATATGAGGTAGATTTGCTTGGAACTTTAGGAACTTTGTTAGCTAATAGGTTATTTTTTAAAAATAAAACAGGTATGCTCATTCATGGAGATAATATAACAAATGCTGATTTGAGATTATTTATCAAAGCTCATAATGAAAGACCTAAAGAATGTCTTCTAACGATGCTTATTTTTCGGACAACTACTCCTGAAAGCTGTGGAATTGTAGAAACAGATAAATCTGGTGTGATGGTAGATTTTTTTGAAAAGATTAAAAATCCTCCATCAGATATAGCCAATGGGGCAATTTATTTATTTGACTATGATTTTATAGATTGGTTAGAGGATAATAAATTAGGAGGCAGTGACTTTAGTGTTAATGTCCTACCCTCTCTAAAGGGTAGGGTTCAAACTTGGTTAACTAGAGATAAGTTTTTGGACATTGGTACTCCCGAATCGTTAGCTAAAGCAAAAAATATATTTTAAAGTTTTAATTATATAATTTTAAGATAACTTTTATTGATTACTAATGAAGATTTTAATTTTAGGATCTGGTTCATTTGCTGGACAAGCACTTTTTTCAGACTTAAAAAAAAATGGATTTAATGTAGTTGGGATAAATAGAAGCCCTGTAAAAAGTAAAGAATATTGGCCATGGATAAAAAAATTTAATGATGGTTTTAATTGGTTAAGTTTTAATATAAAAAAAGAGCCAGAAAAATTTAAATCCCTATTAAAATCTATTAACCCAACACACATAATTGATTTTATGGGTCAGGGGATGGTCGCGCAAAGCTGGGAGGATCCAAAACTATGGTATTCAACAAATTTAGCTGAAAAATCTTTTATTCTTGAAAGTATAAGAGATTTAAGTGAACTTAAAAAATATGTAAGGGCAAGCACCCCAGAAGTTTATGGTAGTAACAATAGTTTTATTAATGAAGATTCTCATTTTAAGCCTTCTACTCCATACGCTATATCTCATGCAGCAATAGATTTTCATTTGAGATGTATGGGAGATAAATATAATTTCCCCTATTCAATTGGGAGATTCTCAAATTTTTATGGAGAAGGTCAGCAACTCTACAGAGTTATCCCTAGAGCGATATTATCTTGTCTAACTGGTAAAAAATTCATATTAGAAGGTAATGGAATGAGTAGGAGATCTTTTATTTATTCAAGTGATATTGCTGAGTCAATAAAATTATTGCTCTTTAAAGCCCAAAACAAAAGTGAATTCAATTTTAGTGGAGATGAAGAGATAACAATAAAAGATTTGATCAAATTGATTTGTGAAATAACTAATAATTCGTATGAAAAGATTGTTGAGATTGGTCCAGATCGACCAAGTAAAGATATGATTTATAGACTTGATTGCAGAAAAGCAAAGCAAACATTTAATTGGTCTCCAAATGTAAATTTAAAGACTGGTTTACAAAAAACTATTCAATGGATAGAACAAAATATACATTTTTTTTCTAATGAAAATTGGAATTACATTCACAAAGATTAATTACACATTCTTAAGCAAATAGTATTATTATTAAATAATGGAAAATTTCTATCCAAAACAATACATTAAAGATAAGTTATACGATATTAACCATAATTATCTTTCAGAACAGTTCAATGATGTTGACTTGATCCTTTCTAAAATAAAAAATGTTGTTATTAATAATGATTTCACTTTAGGTAGCGTTGTTGATGATGTTGAGAAACTAATTGCCAAAGAGGCGGGAACAAAACATGCTATTGGTGTAGGCAGTGGAACTGATGCAATCTTTTTAAGTTTAAAAGCTTTAGGGGTTGGCCCTGGTGATGAAGTAATTACAACTACTTATACTTTTTATGCAACTATTGGAGCAATAGTAACTTCTGGAGCAAAGCCAGTATTATGTGATTGTGATGATAATTTCAACTTAAACCCCTATAAAATAGAGGAAAAAATAACTGAAAAAACAAAAGCAATAGTTCCAGTTCATTGGGCTGGGAGACCTTGTGATTTAGATGAGATTAATAATATTGCTAAAAAGTATAATTTATATGTGGTTGAAGATGCTTGTCACGCTTTACAAGCAGAATACCGCGGTTCAAGGTGTGGAGGCATAGGTCATCTAGGATGTTTTAGTTTTCATCCTTTAAAGAATTTAAATGTTTGGGGTGATGGCGGCATTATTACTACTAATGATGATTACTTTAATGAAAAAATTAGATTAATCAGAAATCATGGTTTAAGTGATAGAAATACTTGTTTGGAATTTAGTTATAATTCTAGACTCGATAGCATCCAGGCAGTAGTTGCTAAACATCTAATTGAAAACAAACTAGATTTCATAACCAGAAAAAGAATATCTAATGCTATGATGTTCGACTCTCTATTACAAGATGTTCCACAAATAAAACTTTTAAAAAGAACAAACTTATATAAAGAGGTTTTTCATCTCTATATTTTTACTGTTACTAATAGAGACCAACTTGCAAATTATCTTAAATCTAAGGGAGTTGATGCAAAAATACATTATCCGATTCCAATGCATCTTCAACCTGCAGCCAAAAAATTTAATTTCAACAAAGATGATTTCCAAAACGCAGAAAATCTAGCAAGCAAAACTATGTCTTTACCAGTGCATGAATTTATTACTGAAGAACAAATTTTATATGTCTCAAATTTAATAAAAGAATTTTTTAAATAGATGAAAGTAAATTTTGTAAATTTGGCAAGAGAAGCAAAATTAATAGAAAATGAAATAATTGACGCTACCAGATTAGTATTACAGTCTGGAAATTATATATGTGGTAAAAATGTAGTAAGTTTTGAGGATAATTTTTCAAATTTTTGTGGAGTAAACCATTCAGTTTCAGTCGGAAATGGTTCAGATGGGTTGAAAATAATTATGAAAGCTTTAGGTATCGGTCGCGGAGACGAAGTTATATGTCCTGCAAATTCTTTTATTGCAAGCGCCTGGGCAATTATAGATGCTGAAGCTACACCTGTTTTTTGCGATGTTGAGGACGATTTCTTAGTGTCTTTGCGAACAATAAAAAAATGCAAAACAAATAGAACTAAAGCAATAATGGCTGTACATTTAACAGGCAAACTTTGTGATACTGATAAATTATTAGATTATTGCAAAAAAGAAAACATTTTTTTAATTGAAGATGCAGCACAAGCCGTTGGAGCAATGAACAACAGGAATGAAAAAGCGGGCAGTTTTGGCGTGGCTGGTTCTTTTAGTATGCATCCTTTAAAAAATTTATCTGTTTATGGAGATGGAGGAGTTATAACGACTAATTCTGCAGAATTAGCAGTAAAAATGAAACTTCTCAGAAATCATGGTTTAGTTAATAGGGACGAAGCTTTGATATGGGGATTTAATTCAAGATTAGATGAAATGCAGGCTGCTTTCGCTTTAATTAAATTAAAAAGGTTAAATGTTTGGAACAAAAAATATATTGAGATTGCACAAAAATATACTATTGGCTTATCAAATAAAATTGTTAAACCTACTACAAAAAATGGATTCATTGATATATTTCATAATTATATAATTTTAGTACCAGAAGAAATAAGAAAAGATTTTATGAGTTCTTTAAATGATTTTGGTATAGAGACAAAAATACATTATCCCATTCCTCTTCATTTGCAAAAGTGTGCGTCCAATTTAGGATATAAAAGAGGGGATATACCAAATGCAGAGAGATTATCAAAATCTATGATTAGCCTTCCTATTTACCATACTTTAAAAGATAGTGAAATTGAATATGTTATTGAGTCCGTTAATAAATTAGTTGAACTATACCTTTAAAAACAATTATTAAAAATCTAAAAAAAGAATTAGAAAAATAATTAAATTTAAATATTCGTATTTCCAGTTAAGAACAAGTTATTAATTTCATAAAACTCCCTACTTGATAGAAATTAACTTAGAAAATTTATTTTTTCCAAAAATAGTTTTTTTATAATCTATTCCTAACAAATTAGCCAACTTCCCATCTGATAGAAAATTATCTCCAAAAACGGCTAGAGGATTTAAATCTAAATATTTACAATAATTTTTTATTAAATAAACAAATGCTAAACTTGTTTTTCCTAAATCGTATTTATATTCATAAGAATCTCCAACTAGATTTGTTTTTTTAGAAATACCCTCTGAAGTTGCAATTTTATCCCTATTCATTCCAACTAAGTTGTATTTTGCTAATAAGTGTTCGTTTATAAATTTTTTTAATTTTTTAGAATCAACCTTACCAATAATAGCTATTTTCTTGATGTCATATTCTTGTAAAAATAAATTTGAGGAATTTAATGAAACTTCTTTTAATATATTTCTAATATCTGGATATGATGTATAAAAATCACAATTTAAATAGTGCATTACCTCATCAGAGCAACATAATGAAATTTCTAAAGAAATATTTTGAAAAATTGCTTTTGCAAGAACCTGGGGTGTCAATACATATTTTAAATAAGGTGATAAATAATCTTCGATGGTATTGTGAGCAATAGATGAGTTATTTGAAACAACAAGAATTTTTTCATATCTTAAATAAACTTCTTCTATTAATCCTATATCAATAAAACCATCACTGAAAATTGTCCCATCAAAGTCTAAAATAGCAATATCAACCATAATTTTTTACAGTAAGATTTATAAAAACAATGAATATTCTAATTGTCGGTTCAAGCTCTGGCCTGGGGAAAGAAATTTTTGAACAAAATATTAAAATTGGTAATCAAATATATGCTATCAGTAAATATTCAAATAATTCAACATATGAAAATCATTTAAATAGTGCAGCTGCAATAGTTAAAACGGATCTTATAAATATTAATACTCAGAAGGATATTAATCTTTTATTAGACAAAATTCCCAAAATAGACCAAATATATTTCGCAATTGGTGGAGGTTTTGGTAAAAGGGATACTTTACCTTCATTTGAAGATATTTTTCTTGTTTATAAAATAAATGTTTTCGTAATATCTTCAATGATTAAATATCTTAATGAAAGTGAAAAAATAAATAAAAATTCAAAAATATGTATTATTTCTTCAGTAGCTTCCCAGGAAGTAACAGCATCACCAGCATATTCTTCTGCGAAAAGCGCTCTAAATACCTTTGGGAAGGTTGTCACAAAACAAAAAAATAATCACTTTGGATCCCTTACCAACTTTATTTGTGGAGCATTCGAAGGAAATGGAACAGGATTCGATAGGCTTAAATCAAAAAATATAGAAGCTTATAATGATTTTATAAGTAGTCGATTGCCAAATGGAAAACCACTTAATGTCAGTGCATTAGTTACATATATAATTAAAACAATGGATTCTACTGTAGATCTCTTAGATGGATTAACAATTAAAATTGACGGAAATGAATCATTTGCAATATGAATAAAAATTTAAGTAAAATACTTTCCTCCAAGGGTCTTATTACTTATCAATTATCTAATTCTAAATTATTTGAATTAATAAAAATTAAGATTTTTGAATCTTTAGAAAAAACTCATAAAATTTCTCTTGATAATTTAGATGAATTACATAAATTTATAAATCCTAATGAATTAAATAATCTTAGATTAAACCTTGCAGCTACTCTAAACGAAGATAGTTTTGCCTCTGATCTTATTTTTTCTAATTTGAAAAATCCATTGCAAAGCATACTTGGTCCTGATATCGCAATACAAAAAAACGTTGGCTTATCAATACAATTGCCTGATGATTCTTCATCACTTTTACATGTTCATAGTGATGTATATGATAGTGATTGCTCACCCTATGAAATTGTAATATGGATTCCTTTAGTTAATTGCTTCAAAACAAAGTCAATGTTTTTTTTACCTTTTACTGAAACTAAATCAATCGGAGATTATTTGAAACTACATAAAAGATTAAGAGAAAATCTAAGTAAACCAGAATTAATATCAAATAAATTTGAATTTATAAAATTATCTCCTCCTTCAATTGTCTTTTTTTCTCATTCAATTTGGCATGGGAATACAGTAAACAAAACTGATGAAACTAGATTTTCTTTAAATGTAAGAGTTAAGAATGTATTTACACCCTATAGGGGTAAAAAATTGGGTGACTTTTTTAAGATTGCTGAGATTTCAGATTTTACAAAACTTGCATCTGAAATTGAGATTATTATTAATGAATAAAACAGCTTTAGGTTATATTGCAAGCCATCCATTTTGGAATAATTCTTATCTTCCTCAAAGAATGCAAAATAATCTTGTCCAAATGTATTGCAAAAAGAAGGACTATTCTTTGATCTGGTCCATACCTGAGGTCTCTATAGGGTACCAATCAAAACCAGCACTAAATAACTTCTTAAAAAACAACAAAGAAAAACTTGACTCTGTTATTTTTATTTCTTATCAAATGAATCATCCCTTAGCTATTATTGGATCAATAAATTATTTATTAAGTCTCTCTATAGAGGTACACTTTGTTATTGAGAATTGTTATTTTAACAACCTTAATCATATAGATAATATAAAGGATGAAATTAAACTATGCCATTTGCTTACAAATAACAAAAGGTCTCCCCTTATTAATCTCAATTAGTAATAAATAAGATCATCATCATATGGTAAATTACAAATAATTATTTTAAAAATTGTGAAATCTTTAATAGTTGTTGCTCAAAATTTTCAAGATGAAGAATTTGTATATCCCTACTATAAGTTGAAAGAATTTTCTGAAGTATATGTTGCTTCCTCAGATGGCAAAGATCGTTTTGGGAAATATGGTGTGCCCGCAAGAGTTACACACAAATTTTCAGATATAAATGTTGATGATTTGGATGTAATTGTTATACCAGGAGGATTCGAATGCCCTGATAGACTCAGGATCGACCAAGATTGTTTAAAAATAGTAAAAGATTGCGTTGATAAGAAAATTTTGGTTGCAGCTATTTGTCATGGACCATGGGTTCTAATTTCTGCAGGTGTAACAAAAGGTATTCCTATGACTGGATATTTAGCTATACATACTGATTTGGCCAATTCTGGAGCTTTGCTTGATAGCGTTAACGAATTGGTAGTAACAGATCACTTTATTACAGCTCAGCACTATAGAAATAATCCAGAATTCATGTTAGCTGTTAAAGACAAACTGAGTGTTTAATAATAGTGGCAGAAATCACACCTTCCCAGTATTTTGTTAATTTTTTAGAAAGAAATTTAGTTGATACTGTTTTTACTGTTTCAGGAGGGTCAATACATAATGTTCTCTCCGCGTTAGACAAATCAAATAAAGTTAAATTAGTACCTTGCTATAATGAACAAGGAGCTGTTTATGCTGCAGAAGGATATGCGAGATCTAACGGAAAAGTTGGAGTCTGTTTAGTTACATCTGGTCCAGGCTTAACCAATATTATTACTGGTATTAATTGCTGCTGGGTTGATTCAATCCCTTTGTTTGTTTTAGCAGGTCAAGTCGTAGAATCACAAAAATTAATTCATCTTAAAAATTGGCCGAGGCAGCGGGGAGTACAAGAGTCTGAAACCGAAGGTCTTGTAAAATCAATAGTTAAATCATATTCTTCAATTAAAAACCCTTCAGAATTTCCTCAAATTCTTGAAAGACTTTGGATAGATGCCACCACAAATAGATTCGGACCAGTTGTTTTAGAACTTCCTGTAGATATGTCATACAAGAAGATAGATCAATCAAATATTGTTTTAGAAAAAAATAAGTTAAGTAAATCCAATTGCCAAAGCAAAATAAACATTGATCCATTAATAAGTTCTATTAGAGAATCAAATCTTCCAGTTTTCCTCATTGGTAATGGTATTAGAAATTCTTCAAAAACTGTAATTGAAAATTTTATAAGTTTTCTAAAATCTCATAAATTTCCGTACCTATCAACATGGGGATCGAAAGACTTAATCGAGGGAATGGATCCAAGTGATTTATATTTTGGATCGCCAGGTATTTTTGGTGGTAGAAAAGCAAATTCATTAATATACTTTTCAGATTGTTTGATTTCAATTGGTTGTTCTTTGGGGTATACCCATACAGGTTATAGAGTGTCAAATATCAATCCCTCCGCAATGCATATTATTGATATTGACTCTTCTCAATTTTGTAAACCAGAGTTAAAAGATGCATATAAATATCAAATTGCTGCGGAAGAATGTGTAATTGAAATAATTGAAAAATTAAAAGACTCAGAAATTAAAACTAAAAACACACTAAAAAAATTTAGGAATCTCTTCAATTATTTTGACGAAATTGATAAAAAATCTGCTGAATCATCAATATATCTCTCTTTAATTGATTGTTTTAACAAATTATTATCAAATGCAAATAATCCAAAATCATATATTTTTTGCACTGATATGGGGACATCATTTACAGCAACTCATTCTTTTTTAAAATGTGGTGGTTCACAATTATTTACGGCTGCTGGACATGCGCCAATGGGCTGGGGTTTACCTGGTGCAATAGGCGCAGCATTTGGTTCTCCGGATAAAACTGTAATATGTTTATCAGGCGATGGAGGGTTGTTAATGGATATACAAGAATTAATGCATCTTTCTCATTACGATCTCAATATAAAATTGATTGTTATAAATAATGGCGGTTATGCAACTATTATGAATACAACA
>PAHI01000045.1 GCA_002705575.1 Fidelibacterota bacterium
AGAGTATGCAGGTAATGTGACTACACAAAAAGTAATGTTGATGAAATAATTAACGTTCACATTACGCGATATTAAAGAAAGCCCCATCATAAATATTTGGTGGGGCTTTTTAATTTATTTTATATAAAAATTGATATAAATTATACTATTGTAATTATCAAATAAATCTAATAACGATTCATGAAATTATATAAGCTAGAAACAGAACAAATAATATCAAAAAATATTGATGAGGTCTTTGATTTCTTTTCAAGGCCAGAGAATTTATCTATTATAACTCCCCCTAAAATGAATTTTAAAATTCTAACTCCTAGTCCAATTACAATGAAAGAAGGTGCATTAATAGATTATACAGTTAATGTTTTACTTTTTCCAATTAGGTGGAGAACTCTCATTACAAAATATAGTCCTCCAGATATATTTATTGATGAGCAATTAAAAGGACCTTATTCTATGTGGCACCATACTCATACTTTTGAAAAAATTAACGATAATCAAACATTAATTAAAGATGTGGTTTTGTATGGAGTTCCTTTAGGTTTATTAGGAAGGATTATCCATTTTTTATATATTAGAAGAAATTTGAACGAGATTTTTTCATTTAGAAGAAAAAAAATAGAAGAGATTTTTGATAACTAAAATAAGAATATTATTTATTATGACATTTTTTGGATTAGCTTTTTCTGATTATTACAAAGAGCCAAATTATAGACTTATAAAAAAAGAAGACAATATTGAAATTAGGTATTACTCAGATTGTGTGATTGCTAGAACCTCAATCGCTAAAGGAGCTAGTGAAATGAATAATTCAATGTTTCGAACTCTTGCTGGATATATATTTGGTAGTAATGAAGAAAATCAGAGCATGCCTATGACAACACCTGTTATTACTAGAGAAAAAGATGGCTCTTACGATATGATATTTTTTATGCTTGATGTTAATGATGTATCGGACCTTCCAGAGCCAATTGATAAAAATGTGTATTTAGAGAATATTGATTTAGGCAAAACTATAGTGATTCAGTTTTCTTGGTGGGCTAGTGATACTAATATAAAAAAATATAAAAAAATAATTGAAGCTTATATCAAGCAAAATAACATTGAATTGATATCAGAGATGATGGTGGCGCAGTATAATCCTCCATGGAGTTGGCCCTTTACTCGCAGAAATGAATTAATTTTCCAAATCAAATAATTAATGAGCAGATTTTTTTATAAAGGTTTTTATTTATGAAGGTCGCATTATTTGGTGGAACTGGTTTTGTTGGTTCATATATCACTGAATCATTGATTGAGGCAAAACATAACCCAAACATTTTAGTTAGAGAGAATTCAAAAAAAAGAATTTTTAGACCAAATAAGTGTAAGGTATTTTTAGGCGATATTAATAATTCTATAGTTATTAAAAAATTGGTGGAAGAATCAGACGTAATAATTTATAATATTGGCATTATTCGTGAATTTCCTAAAAAAGGCATAACATTTAAAGCATTACATTTTGAAGCATTAAAAAGATGCGTTGATATAGCTAAATCTAAAGGTATTTCAAGGTTTATTTTAATGAGTGCTAATGGAATAGATCGTAAAAGTACTGGCTATGAAACCACAAAATATAACGCTGAAGAATATTTAAAAAAATCAGGCTTAAATTTTACTATTTTTAGACCATCATTAGTTTTTGGTAAACCTAAGTTAGATGTTCAAAATGAATTTTGCTTACAGCTTAAAAAAGATATGTTAAGTTTGCCTCTGCCTATACCTTTGTTTTATAAAGGCGTTATTCCTAATAATGTAGGTCTTTTCAAATTATCTCCAATACATGTAAAAAATGTTGCAGATTTTTTTGTAAAATCAATTTCAAATAGTGGCACCATTGGAAAAACTTATAGATTAGGAGGTGAAAAATCATATTCATGGAAAGAAATTATTTCCACAATATCTAGAGCCTGTAAAAAAAATAAATGGGCGATTCCAGTGCCTATTTTTCCAATTAAAATAGCGGCAACTTTTTTAGATTCTTTCGAATGGTTTCCAGTGACTAAAGATCAAATCACCATGCTTGTAAATGGAAACACTACGGATAAAAGTTATTTTAATCAATTTGGCATTAGTCCAATTGACTTTAAGCAAAACAATTTGACATATTTATCAGATAAATAATTTTAAATAAAGCGCTTGGTCTTTTATCACGACTTTTTTCTCAGTATATTTAACCATGTATAGATACTTATTTGCAATTTTATTTTTATCAATCACTTTTACTCAATCAGAATATAGAGTTAGACAAGATTTTAATTTTTCAGACTATGGTTCTGAGTCTTCTAATGTTAGAAATGAACAACAATTATTAGATTTGATTAATTCAATAGTTGTTGAAAATAATATTCCTGGATTATCAGTTACTTTTGTAAAAGGGCAAGATGTTGTATGGGATTCTTATTTTGGCTTTTCAAATATTGATGAAAATATTCAAGTTGATGAAAATACTATGTTTATTTTGTCATCTGTATCTAAAACTATTACAGCAACTGCCCTTATGCAATTATGGGAATCGAATCTATTTGATATAAATGAAAGTATAAATAATTATTTGCCTTTTGATGTTATTCATCCTGGTTTTTTAAATACGCCAATCACATTTAAGATGCTTTTAAGTCATACATCTGGAATAAGCGATAATTGGGGGTTTATGCCTTATTATGATGGAGATTCACCAATAGATTTACAATACTATCTAGAACAATACCTTACTACTGAGGGCGATTATTACGATAGTAATCTTAATTTTACAAATTCAGAGCCAGGAACAAATTTTGAATATAGTAACATAGCTGTAGCGTTAATCGGTTTATTGATTCAAGAAATATCAAATCAACCATTTAATGATTTTTGTCGTTCTAATATATTTGAACCATTAGGTATGGAAAACACCTACTGGTTTTTATCAGAAATTGAAGATTTGAACAAAGTTGCCATGCCTTATTTAATTGATGGAGCAAGCGGAGATAGTTGTAGCGAAATAGGATGTTTTTATGTTCAAGGGAACTCTTGTTTTTGTGATCCTTCATGCTTGGATTATCAAGATTGTTGTCCAGATTATAATAATGTGTGTGTCGAAAACAATAATGATATAAGTCCATTTAATGCATATATGCACTATGGTTATTCTGATTATCCTTCAGGTCAATTAAGGAGTACTTCAAAAGATCTTTCTAAATTTATGAGTGCTTATATGAATGATGGTATACAAGATGGTGTTAGAATTCTAAATAGTCAGACAATTGACTATATAAAAACGATACATTACCCAAGCGCTAATTCATCTCAAGGTCTAATTTGGTATTATAAAAATCAGTCAGGTAGAGAATTAATTGGTCATAATGGCGGTGATACAGGAAGTTTAACTGAAATGTTTTTCTCTCCTTCTAATGAAGTAGGGGTTGTTTTACTAACTAATTCAAGTAGTTATAATGCATTGATGGAAATTGAAAATGCGGTTTTAGATTTTGCAGAAAATTTTGAACCTATTGTTCTAGGAGATATTAATTCTGATAACACTACGAATATTCAAGATGTTATTTTAATAATAGGTATGATACTTAATGATCAATATAATCAATTGGCAGATATAAATTCAGATAGTAGCGTTGATGTCTCTGATATAATTCTTGTAGTAAATATTATTTTAAACATTAATTAGAATTTTTATATGTATTTAATTTTTTTTAAAAAAATAATTTTAATTGTAATCCTTTCAACTTCTATTTTTTCTCAAATTCCAGAAAAAAGAATTGTTGCAGAATGGGAGCCTGCTTTAGGTACAATGATAAGATGGCCGCTTGGAATTCCATCAAGCTTAGTAGGAGAATTAGCTAGAGATGATGTAATATATGTTCTTGTTGAAACGAACAATCAGCAAAATCAAGCTCTAAACACATTTAATAATTTGGGAATAAACCTGAATAATGTAATCTTTATTTATACAGAAACTTACTCGCATTGGACCAGGGATCATGGGCCTCAATTTATAATCGGAGAAGAGTATTGGAAAGTTGTTAATCAAAGGTTTAATGGCTATCCAGAAGAGAGTGGGTGTCAACTTTCAATTAATAATAATCAATTAGATTCAGGTAATAATTATGAAGGTAGGCCAATTCTAGGGCTTTTTAGAGGTTGGGAAGAAGATGATGATACTAACCTTGATTTTGCAGCACAGATGGATTGGGATGTTCAAAATTTACCTTTATATCTTACTGGTGGAAATTTTATGACAGATGGTTATGGTACGGGTTTCTCTACTGAGCTAATTGTCAATGAAAACAATCTTACTGAAAGTCAATTCAAAGATACAGTTTATGAATATTTGAATATTGATACATATCATATCTTTGATAACCCAAATGTGTCAAGTATTCAGCATATAGATTGTTTGGCAAAATTAGTTGATTCTGAAACAATAATTATAAAGCAAGTTAGTCCATCTAGTCCTGAGTATGAGTGTATTGAAGATTTTGCAAATTCATTTTATAGTTTAAATACTATTAATGAAAGACCTTTTGAAATCCATAGAATTTTGTGTCCTGAAATTAATGGAGGTTCTTGGGAACTTAATCCTGTTGCAGCATATACAAATTCTTTGATATTAAATAATAAAGTTTTAGTTCCTCAGTATGGAATTCCTGAAGATATACAGGCTATAAGAGTCTATGAGCAGGCAATGCCAGGTTATAATGTTATAGGGTTTAATGACAATATAAATAATCCATGGTATAGTGAAGATGCATTACATTGTAGGACAATGGGAGTTTTTGATCCAAGTATGATGCATATATACCATAAATCAATTAGGCAAAATGAAATTTTAAATAATCAATCTGTAGAATTATCAGCTGAGATTATTGATTACGGTAATTTAGATACACAATTTAATTCAGTTACAGTGCATTGGAAATATAGCGCTGAAGATGGTCCGTTTGGTCAGTTTCTTTTAACTGATGAGCCAGGTAATATTTTTAGAGGTTCTTTTCCAGCACTAAATCAAAATTCAGGTATTGATTATTTTATAACAGCAACAAATTCATCAGGGAATAGTATTTCTCATCCTATTAACGGGTGGCATAGTTTTATTACTTTAGAGCAAATTTTTGGTGATGTTAATGCGGACAATGATATAAATGTTCAGGATATTATTCTTGTTGTTAATATAATATTAAACAATCTTGACTTTAATCAGGTGGCTGATATGAATCAAGATAATGAGGTAAATGTTTATGATATAATTCTTATAGTTAATATAATTTTAAATAGGTAGGTTTATTTATACATGAGTATTTATGTAAAATTATTATTTTTTGTAATTCCTTTGTTTATGGCTTTTATTGTAATTGAAAATATTGTAGCTAGAAGAAAAGGGTTAAAAGTAAATAGGCATGAGGATATGATTTCTAGCCTAAGCTCAGGTATGACTAATATTATGCATTCTGTAATTAAATTTGGCGTAGTTATTATTAGTTATTCATGGCTTGTAGAAAAAATTATAATATTTAAAGTTGAGCCTATTTGGTTGGCCGTTTTAATTGCTTTTATTGTAGAGGATTTTGCTGGATACTGGATGCATCGAATGCATCATCGTGTAAATCTTTTCTGGAACAGACATGTTATTCATCATAGCAGTGAGGAGTTTAATCTTTCTTGCGCTCTTCGTCAATCTATTTCTACTACATTTCGTTTTTCTGCGATATTGATGATACCCGCTGCTTTAATGGGAATCCCTTCAAGTATTTTTGCAGTTTTAGGCCCCATACATTTATTTATGCAGTTTTGGTATCATACAAGAACAATTGATAAAATGGGTTTTTTAGAACATATATTAGTTACTCCATCTCATCATAGAGTTCATCATGCAATTAATCCAGAGTATCTTGATAAAAATTATAGTCAGATATTTATTATTTGGGATAAGCTTTTTAATACTTTCCAGGTAGAGCTTGATGATGTTAAGCCGGTTTATGGAGTACTTAGGCCTGTATCAACGTGGAACCCAGTTATTATAAATTTTAAACATGTATGGCAACTAATAAAAGATGCTTGGCATACAGAAAAGTTGCTTGATAAAATTCAAATATGGTTTAGGCCAACTGGCTGGAGGCCAGAGGATGTTAAGAGAAAATTTCCATTAAATGAGGTTCGTAATCCTTATTCTCAAAAAAAATACGATACAAGGAATTCAACGCAGTTAATTGTTTGGGCTTGGATTCAATTTGGGATTACTCAATTTATGATAATTCACTTTTTTATTATCACTGGTTCATTGGATACGGTTTCAAATTATTCATATGCATGTTTTATTATGATTAATATATTTTCATTTACAACTCTGATTGATAAACATTCTTATGTTTATTTTTCCGAAATGGTAAAACTCATTGCTCTAATATTTATACTAGTATATCAAAATTTTAGTTGGTTTAATCTAGAAGGAATTTACGTTTTTTCCATAATAGGTTATTTTGCACTATCTAGTATGGGCGCATTGTACTTTAATCTAAAAAAAACAGAACATAGGATAGCTTAAAATTATGGCAATAGTAATCATCGTACTTTCAGTTTGGGAAATTTATTGGAAATATCATGCCCTTTGGCTTGCTGCTAGAAATTCACACAAGAATTGGTTTTTAGCAATATTAATTATAAACTTTTTCGGTCTTCTTCCAATATATTACTTATTCAAAAACAATTATTTCAAAATAAAGAGCAACCAAATCAAATAATTAGTTCTGATTAGCTTTTTTAAAGTTTATGCTATATTCTATTAATTGATATTCTTGATGGCAATTTAAATATAGGTGACGTTGTTTTGATTGTTAATTTTATTTTAGATTTATAGTTCAGAAAGTTTGGGTTTTACTCTGTTTGATTTCTGAGCAGTGAATTTTATTTTACCACTCTTAAATAATTCTTTTTGTTCATCTTTTGGCAATTTAATGAATTCGCAACATTGTTTAGAACAACAGCTATTAAATTTATCAGAGCATTCTTTGCATTGAATAAATAGAATGTGACATGCTTGATTTAGGCAGTTTTTATGTTCGTTTGTTAGCTTGTCACACTGATGACATTGACTGATAATGTCATTCGTTATATTTTCACCTAAACGATGATCAAAAACAAAATTTTTCCCAATAAACTTTGATTTGACTTTGTTTTTTTTAATGTCATTTGCATATTGAATTATACCACCCTTAAGCTGACTTACATCTTTAAAGCCGTGATGGATTAAGTATGAGCTAGCTTTTTCACATCGAATTCCTCCAGTACAGTACATGATAACTTTTTCATTTTCCTTACCCTCTAATAATTTTTTGATTTCAGGTAAAAGCTCCATTGAGGTATCAACATCAGGGATAATAGCATTTTCAAACTTTCCAATCTCTCCCTCATAATAATTTCTCATATCGATAACATTAGCACCATCATCTATGGCTTTATTAAATTTTTTGTAGTTAAGATGGTTACCTACTTTATTTATGTCATATTCATTTTCAGATATTTTATAAGCAACAATTTCATCTTTGATTTTTATTGTTAATTTTAAAAAAGATATCCCTTCTTCAATCGCTTTCTTCAAAGGAATATTCTTAAAAGGTTTGAAAGAATACAGTGACGATTGAAAGTTTTCAAAAATATATTCTGGTATACTTAGTTGTGCATTTATCCCCTCTTTAGATATGTAAATTCTACCTAGAACTTGAAGCGAATTCCATTCAACGTAAAGTTGGTCTCTTAAGCGTTCAATGTTTTCAAGAGGTACATATTTGTAGAACGAGCATGTGACTCTATCAAATGGTTCTTTTTTTATCTTGCGAAGTAATTCTTCCTTACTTTTTTGATTATATAAATATTTATTTTTCATCTGACATATATTAATTATGAATAATATTATAAAATATATAAATGCATTTTAGTAAAAAACTATCAATATCTGGTTACATTGAGATAGTTTTTATAGCTATATTATATATATGATTTTAGTCAAATTTTTAATTGTTAGATTTATTATTGTAAGCTTCTTAATTATCGCTATTAATTGCAATGATAATAGATACATAAAAAAACAAAAGGTATATAAAGATTCTAGTATCTCTCAAAATCTCAATGAAGAATATGAGAATAGGTTAGGGTTTAGCTGGGAAAAACCATCCAGTTGGATTAATTCAGATTTAGGTTCTATGAGAGATGCAAGTTTTAAAGTTCCTTATTCTGAAGGTTCTGGAGATTTATCTGTGATGGTTTTATATCAAGATGGCGGGGGGCTAGAAGCCAATATAAATAGGTGGAGAAACCAGATAAATTTAGGAAGTCAGACTGAAAATGAAATTAAAGAATCAGCAGAATCTAGAAGTAATAAAATAGGTTTTTACAGTTATTTTAAAATTCTTAATGACCAGTGGCCTTCTTCAGCTTTTTTAACAGCTATTATGCCTTTAAAAGAATCAACAATTTTTGTTAAGCTAAATATCCCTAAAAAAGGAATTAAAGAGGTCGAGAAAGATTTTAAATATTTTTGTGATTCTTTTAGTTCTAAGGTAATGTTATGATCAAAAAAATTCATAAAGCGCTATCAAACCCCAGGATATTAGTGTTTACTATGATTTGGCTTATGGTATTGGTTATTTTAGGCACCTTAGCTCAAAAAGATTATGGTTTATATAAAGCTCAGCAATGGTTTTTTTCGCCTTGGATTACATGGTTAGGTCCTTTTCCTTTCCCTGGTGCAAAATTAACATTAGTTGCAATGTTTGTAAATGTATTATGCTTTACTCTAAAAACATCTTTTTGGTCATTTAAAAAAATTGGAATAGTAACCACTCATTTAGGTGTTTTATTGCTTTTGTTTGGAGCTGGATTAACTGCTTGGTTTAGCTCTGAAGGATCAATGATAATTAAAGAGGGAGATTCTTCAAATTTTATATCTGATTATCATGACAAAGAATTTGCGATTATCAACAAAGATGAAGATGGAATTGAAAATATTATAACAATAAGCCAAGATTTATTCAAAAAAGGCAAGATTATTGAGTCTGAAGATATACCTTTTAAAATTAAAATAATAGACTACTATACTAACGCAAATATGATTAGACGTGACCAATATTTTGAAGAAAATTATAAAGGTCTTGCAAAAAACTTTGCAATTATTGAGTTAGAGGATAACATAGAGCCAAATTTAAATCAATCAGCAATTAATTTTGAGATTTTTGATTCTAATCAAGAATCTAATGGGTTTTATTCATTGCTATTGGAGCAAACTATACCTCAAAAAATTCGCACGGATGAAGATATTTTTACCTTAATTTTGCAGCGTAAAAAAACATATTTGCCTTTTCAAATTAAGCTATCTGATTTTAAGAAGGTTTTGCATCCTGGTACCAATATTGCTAAAAGTTATAGTTCTGATGTTTATTTGAAAGATGAAGGAACATCTCGAAGGGTCCTAATTCAAATGAATCAACCTTTAAGGTATCGTAATTACACTTTTTATCAATCATCTTTTATAGAAGGATTTGATAAGGATACTACTGTCTTGGCTGTGGTTAAAAATTATGGAAGATTGTTTCCTTATATATCAAGTTTGATAATGGCTACGGGTCTATTGTTACACATGATTATTAGGTTGCCAAATATTTTTAAAGCAAGAAAAAGGAAATCAGGTTAGATATGTTTGGCAGATTTATTGCAATAAGTTTTTTTATTTTTTCATTTGTTAATGCAAGCCATCTAACATTTGCAGAGATTCCGATTCAAGAGGACGGACGAATAAAACCTTTAGAATCATTTGCAAAGAATCAGTTGTTAAGGTTTTATGGGAAAAGTTCAATTTCAAAGATGAATTTAAGCGCTATGGATTGGCTTTTTGGAGTTTTAACAAATGACCAAAAAATAATTGAGCTGCCTATTTTTAATATAAGAAATCCTGAGGTAGCAGATGCCTTGGGTTTAGAAAGAGCAAATAAGCATAAGTACTCATATAGCGCTATTCAAGAGTCAATACGATTAAATCTACAGCTTTTTGATGACATTAGTAAAAAGCCTGAAGAGCAGTATTCTTTAGTTGAGAAGCAATTAGTTGAAGTATATACTAATGTAATATTATTTAGTGAGCTTAAATCAAGCTTTTCATGTTTAGTTCCTCTGATTAGCGTAGATAACCCGGTTATTGCTAATAGAATGGGTGTAGAGCTAGGTGATAAGATTAGTTTCCTTTCATTTGTGAGAAATATTGTTAAGTTTTCAGATTTGATTGATTCTGTCAGTACTCTTGATAAGAGCAATTGGGGTGATGTAGAAATACAATTCTACAATAATCTAAGGCAGATGGATGATATTTATGAGAAAAGGAGCACATCTTTAAAAATAATTCCTTTACCTCCTAATTATGATAGCATGGAATGGATATCTCCATGGGAGTTAGTTGATAAAAGAGAGATTCATAATACAAGTATAGATTTGCTTATTCATATGCAAGATTATATAAAAGCGTCATCTTATTTTGATGATGCTTTGAAGCAACGTTCAATGCATGCATATCAAAAAACTTTATATGAGAGCTCGGATATTGTTCCAGAAATAGCAACTTTAAAAAGAGAAGTGTGGTATAATAATTCCTCACTGTTTTATAAAAGTACTGCATTATATATTTTATCCTTTTTTATGATTTGTATTAGCCTTCTGTTGTGGAGAAACTTGTTTATCAAGATTTCTATTATTTCACTAATATCAGGATTTGCATTGCATGGATATGGTTTGTATTTACGTATGGTGATTATGCAGAGACCTCCAGTTACAACAATATACGAGAGTATTATATTTGTTGGGTTTATATGCGTGTTATGTGCGATAATTTTTGAATACATTAGAAAAGATGGTTTGGGTGTTTTAGTAGGTTCATTAGCTGGGCTTATTTTTCACTATGTCGCATTTGGATATGCAGCTGACGGTGATACTCTTGGGGTTTTGGTAGCTGTTTTAAATTCAAACTTTTGGCTAGCGACTCACGTTACTACAATAACTACAGGCTATGGCGTTTCAATTGTTGCCGGTATTATGGGTCATATCTTACTTGTTTATACGATTATAAATCCAGAAAACAGGATTAAAATAAAAGAAATTTACAATAATACTTTTGGTATTACATTAATGGCATTGTTTTTTACCTTGTTTGGAACAATACTTGGAGGTATTTGGGCCGATCAGTCTTGGGGACGTTTTTGGGGTTGGGACCCTAAAGAAAACGGCGCGTTACTTATTTGCATGTGGCAAATTTTCATGATACATATGAGATTGACGGGTATGGTTAAATCTAATGGATTTGCTTTTGGAATGATTATTAATAACATAATTGTTGTAATGGCTTGGTTTGGAGTTAACTTATTAAGTGTTGGCCTGCATAGTTATGGCTTTGTTAGTGGAATTGCTCTTAATCTAGCTCTATTTACATCTTTTGAAATTGTTACTGGTGTAGTCACGTATTTTTGGGCAACTAAAAGACAGGCAATAACAAGATTTTCAAAGTAAGACTTATTTAACATTTGATTTAAAGTGTTAAATAAGTAGAAAAACTCAATTTTATTTAGTATATTTTGGTTGCATGATTTCAATAAATTCTTGAGGAGGAGCGCAATTGAAATATTTTAACTTTTTATTTATAGCATTTTCTGTAGGCCTTAATTTTTCATTTTCACAAGATTTGTCAGTTATAAATCAGTCTCAGCAACAAGCTGTATATTTTGTTGAGTCTGCTCAAATTGATAATCAACAATTAACATCTGACCACTATATTTATGCCCGTACCGATCAAGGTGTTTTGGTAGGAGCTTCCCAATGGTCCGGAGATAATACTGAGTTGATTATTATGGGTGCCGATGTAGATATTAATGAAAACGGCGAAATTCTTATTCTTTGTGAAATAACAGGAACATGTGATTATCCATCTCTTAATGAGGATGTTTATTTAAGTATTTACTCTCAGTCTGCAGGTTTAGAGTACAACCCTTTTATAATATATGAAGACTTTTCGCAAAATGCAGTTTCAAATCAACAGTCTGTAAAATTTCAGAATTTGATTAATGAAAGCATATCGATTAATGTAGTTAAAGATTGTAATTTCAAACTAGGAGGAGGTGCTGTAACAGATCAGTGTAATGTTTGCTCAGGTGGTGATACAGGTCATGTACTAGGAAGTGATGTAGACTGCAACGATGAATGTTTTGGATCAGCAATAGTGGATGATTGCGATGTCTGTTCAGAAGGTTCTACAGGTTTCACAGCAAATGCAGATAAAGATTGTGCTGGTGAGTGTTTTGGCTCTTTAGTTGATGATTGCTTTGGTGTCTGCGGAGGAACTGCTGTTAAGGATTGTAATGATGATTGTGCTGGAACTGCAGCTCTAGATAGCTGTGGTATTTGTTCAGGAGGAAATTCAGGCCATGTTGCTGATAGTGATGATTTAGGATGTGGTTGTTTTCAATCAGGCCCATCAGGTTGTGATAATGCGTGTGGTTCAAGCGCAATAAATGATTGTGCTGGTGTATGCGGTGGGATATCTGAGATTGATTGTGCTGGTGTATGCGGTGGTCTTGACCAAATTCTCTCTTTTTATTTTGACAGTGATGGCGATGGTCTTGGTGCAGGAAGTCTATCACAGGTTTGTAGTGCTTATATATCTGAAGGATGGGTTACTAACAATGATGATACCGAGCCAGATTGCGCAACTAATGATACTGATGACTGTGGTGTGTGTGCAGGTGGCAATGCGGATAAAGATTGCGCTGGTGAGTGTTTTGGTTTTGCGATAGTAGATAGTTGTGATGTATGTAATGGTGACAATGCGGATAAAGATTGTGCTGGTGAGTGTTTTGGCAGTGCAGTAGTGATTGATTACTGGTTTGATAGTGATGCTGATGGGTATGGTGCAGGCGATGCTTCGCAATTTTGTAGCACATTAGCTTTAGAAGGATGGGTTACTAACAATGATGATACCGAGCCAGATTGCGCAACTAATGATACTGATGACTGTGGTGTGTGTGCAGGCGGCAATGCGGATAAAGATTGTTTAGGTGATTGTTTTGGTGCTGCGGTAGTTGATGATTGTGGAGCTTGTGATGGCGGCAATGCAGATAAAGATTGTGCTGGCGAGTGTTTTGGCAGCGCAGTAGTGAGTAATTACTGGTTTGATAGTGATGCTGATGGATATGGTGCAGGCAATCCAT
>PAHI01000046.1 GCA_002705575.1 Fidelibacterota bacterium
ATTAAGTATCTTTTTTAAATAGTATGCAACATATGTACTATCAACACCACCACTAACTCCAATGATACAATCATATTGCTGGTTCTTAGATGTTTTTTTAATATCTTCAATTAATTTTTCCAAATAGTCTGGATAATTTTCTTTTTCAAAAATTATTCTTTGCTTGTGATCTTTACAGAACTGACAAACTCCCATGTCATCAAAAATAATATCAGGAACTGTAGAGTCCATAACGCAAAATGAGCAAACTATATTATTATCTTTCATTTAACAACTTTTCTTTTTTTTCATAATCAGGATAATTTATCAATACGGCATTATGGGGTCCATAATATACAAAAATACTACCAGCTGCCAAAGCTGACGCACTTGTTTTCTCAAAATATTTTTTAATATAATTATATGAAGGAGTTCCGCCAGTACCAATAACAGGAACAGGTAACTTTTGAACTAAATCACTTATAAAATTCAAATCCATCTTATCCATACAGCCTTCGTAAGAAATACACTGTAATAAAATTTCTCCCACTCCAGCATCAATACATTTATTGCAAAAATCTAGTGGTGTTGTATTAGACTTAATTTTACCATTATTAAAATAACAAAGTCTTCTTCCAAAAATATCTATTTTATAATCTATAGATGCAACTACGGCTTGTGATCCAAAGTCTGCTACTATCTCAGTCAACAAATGAAAGTTAGTTTGAAGGCATGTATTTAAAACTATTTTTTCAAATCCCATTTCTAAAATTTGTTTTGCATCGTCAATGGAAGAGATTCCTCCTCCATATGATAATGGCATAAAAGCCTCAGATGCTAATTTAGATAAAAAATGGAAATCAGGCTTATTGTTACTATTTGCTCTGCAAATATCCAATATCATTAATTCATCAACTTCTTTTTCATTAAATATTTTTAATGAAACAATAGGATCCCCAATATATGAGGCTCTGGAAAATTTGGAAGTCTTGTAAAGAAGTCTATCCTGAATAAGCATTATTGGAATTAGTCTTTTCAATTTATATCTCACAAAAATTTTTGATTAAATTTGCCCCATATCTTAGGCTTTTTTCAGGATGAAACTGAAATCCATAAACATTATCTTTGTAAACTATTGAATGAAAATCGTATCCATAATTTGAAACTGCTAATATATTTTCATCACTTTTGCATTTTACATAATAACTATGAACAAAATAATATTTAGATCTTTCCTCGTCGTAATTATTAAAAATTGAAGATTCTTTCTTTATTGATAATTTATTCCAACCAACATGAGGGATCTTTAATGATTGTTTATCATTTAATTGATTAAAATCAAACTTTGAAACCTTTCCTTTTATTAAGCCTAAACCCTTTATTCCTGGAGACTCTTCACTTTCTTCCATCAATAATTGCATTCCTAGACATATTCCTAAAAAATTGATTTTTTTGTCAATGACACATTCTTTTATCTGATCAACAATACCTAATGTTGTCAAATTAAACATTGCTTTACCAAAATTGCCAATACCTGGAAATATAATTTTATCTTTTATATCAATATTTTTAAGGTTCTGAGTCACTACCGGTTCAAAGCCAACCCATTTAACCATATTGATAACAGAACTAATATTTGAAACTCCTGAATTTATTATGAACACTCTCACGTCAAATAATTTAGTAAATAAGTGTTTTATAACTACTTATTTTTTTTGGTAGATAATCCTAAAAAGAAAAAAATGCTATATAAATCTATTAATCCACCTGTAAATGAGTAAATGACTATCGTACAAACAGTGATTGAAGACATTAAGGGATCGATATTTTTATTTTTAAAAACAAAATAAAAAATTAAAGAAAAAAGTATTAAACCTATCAATCCTAACTCAGATAAGGCTTCCAAAAAAATATTATGTGGATACGCCCCAGAAGAATTTGAACCAATAAAAATTGGATATGAGTTAATACCTGCACCGAATAAAATAGTTTTCCAATCCTGTGTCCATAAATCAAGCGCTTTAGAAAAACGGAACATCCTTGTAGAATCATCAGTTCCAGATAATAAAACCGAAAATCTATTAAATGTTAAAAGTAAATCATCTAATAAAAATGAGAGGAAAAAGATAAATAGGATAATAAAAATTGTAAATTTTATAGAGTTTAAAAAACTGATATTTTTAAAAGAATATAAAAGACCTATTATAGCACCCAGGAATGCAGCTCTTGCTCCAAGTAAAAGAAGGCCAAGTATCGAAAATAAAAAAATGGTCGAAAAAAATATTAAAAGAGGTAGATTTTTTTTAAAAAAAGTTCTTGCGAATTCTGCGCTTGATAACATTAAAATAGCTAACCAAAAACCATAATTTTGGTAAAAATCTTTTTCTGTTGTGTCAAGACCAACAGAAGTAAAAATATTTGTGAATCCAATTAATTCTTCTGGTGATGACGTTATAATTGAAAATGTATATACTGAAAAAAACAAATAAACTAACCCGGCTAAAAACAATACGTGGGCTACATATAATCTTAAGTGTGAATAGTAAAGAGTAAAAAAAAGTGTTGAAGAACTTAAAAGATAGATTAGTCTGAAATCGACTAACATATATTGTAACTGTCCTGATAGAAAAATATGTAATGAATACCAAATTAAAAAAATTAAAAACCAACCGAAAATGTGCATATTTTTTAGGGATTCTACCGGTTGTAGTAAAGAAAAAATAACAAGGAGTGTAAAACTAAAGACTAATAAAATAGTTGAGCTAATTGGTAAGAAATATATTGGCAAAAAACCAAATGAAAATGTTAAAAAGAAGAGTAAAATTGAAATAAAATAATTTTTTAATATTTTATAATTAATTATCAATTAATGAATTTTTTATAGTTTAATAAGAATGGAAAAACAAAACTAATCATTAAAGATAATAGAAGGAGTGTACTAAAATTAGGATATACTTTTAATAAGTTTAAAGAAGGCTCGTCAATTATGTCGATAACAACATGGTTATCTCTAGTAACTTCTAATTTATGGATTTCTAACTCTGCAGCTAGCTGAACTAGAATATTTTCCTTTATAGCAATTTCTCTTTCCAATCTTTTTTTGCTTAAAACTAAATTTGGAGATGAAATAGAAGTATTCTTTTTAAGAAAATTAATGTATCTGTCTTCAATTTCTACTAATTCATCTTCAATATCTGAAATTCTTTTTAAAATGAAATTTTTCTTTGCTTGAACATTATTTATAAAATATTTTTGCAGCCTTGTCTCAAGCTCATTTAAAGAAACTTTAAGTAATTGATTAGATAAATAGGGATCTGGTGTAAAAGTTTGTATAGTAATTATATCAGTGAATTTATTATATCTAACTGAAATTAGATTATTTTTAAAATTTCTGTACATTCTCTCAGATTCAATTTCAGGAATCTCGTCGTAATGGTCGTATGCTTCTACCAAATAATCATATAGCAAATAACTTTGACCATTTATTTTAATATTTTTGTTAAAAACATCATGTGAAAAAGATTTAGATTTTATTATAGATGAGTAAATATTACCAGATTTAGAAAATAATTGAGTGCCGCCACCAAAAGAGGCATTTCTTAATTGACTTATCAATGTTTGGTCTTTTCCTGCGGAAGGCATAATATCTGCTCTAGATTCAAAGATACGTTCGGCGTTAAAGTAAAATAGAACAAAAAGAATCTGAAAAAAAAGAAAGCTTTTTATAAACAAACTTATATTTTCGAGCACAAAATTTTTTATAAAACTTATTAAATTCATAGTAATTGATAATACAAATTTATTGTTTAAATTAATAACAATTTAATAATACCGCATTGTATGAAAAAAAAATATTTCATTCATAATTCGTCTTTCATTGATGAAAATACGTCTATAGGAGAAGGTACTAAAGTTTGGCATTTTTCTCATATTCAATCCCACGTAAAGATTGGTAAAAAATGTTCTATTGGTCAAAATGTAAATATTGCTAATAACGTTAAGATTGGTAATAATGTTAAAATTCAAAATAATGTTTCTGTTTATGAAGGAGTTGAGATCGAGGACTTTGTATTTTGTGGACCCTCAATGGTATTTACCAATATTTTACAACCACGTTCCGAGTTTCCACAAAGAGGTAGTAAATTCTATGATAAAACGCTAGTCAAAAAATCTGCTTCAATTGGCGCAAACGCAACAATAGTTTGTGGCACAACGATTGGTAAATATGCGATGATTGGCGCAGGTTCTGTTGTTACAAAAAGTGTTAAAGATTATGCTTTAGTCTATGGAAATCCTGCTAAATTTATAGGATGGGTTGATAAAAAAGGTAATAGATTGGAGTTCAAAGATAACATAAGTACATGTGGCAATTTTAAAATTGTTGATAATAATTTAGTTGAATTAGAATAAATCTAATTATTTTTATAAAATTCTAACCAATAATCGACCATTTCATCAAGCATGGTTTCAAAAGAATATTCATGCTTCCAAGACAATAAACTCTTCGCTTTAGAACAATCTCCTTTTAATACATCTAATTCTTCTGGACGAAGAAATCTAGGGTCTTGTTTAATCAAATCCTGCCAATTAGGAATATCTAATTTATTAAATACATGATGTACTAAATCTTTGACAGTATGTGATATCCCTGTCGAAACAACAAAATCATCAGGTTCATGATGATTTAAAATGAGCCACATACATTTTACATAGTCTTTTGCGTGCCCCCAATCTCTTGCTGCATCCAGGTTTCCTAGTACAAGTTCTTTTGATAACCCCAGCTTTATTTTTACAGCTTCTTTAGCTACTTTATTTGTGACAAAATTTGTTCCTCTTCTTGGAGATTCATGATTAAAAAGGATTCCGTTACTTGCAAATATTTTATAAGAATTTCTATAATTTCTTACAAGATTATATCCAAAAACTTTAGAACAGCCATATGGTGATACAGGGCTCATTGGTGTTGACTCTCTTTGATATCCATCTTTATCAATGTTATTACCA
Source organism: Fidelibacterota bacterium (assembly GCA_002705575.1). Next base: position 4,984 of record PAHI01000046.1, read on the forward strand.
AACATTTCAGAAGATGAGGCTTGATAAATTTTTGCTTCAGGACACGTTAACCTTACTGCTTCAAGCAAATTCATTACTCCTAAAGCAACTACCTGAGCTGTATAAATTGGTTGATCAAATGATATTTTTACATGTGACTGTGCAGCTAAATTATATATTTCATGTGGCTTAATCTTATTTAAAACTCTTATAATGGAAGACATGTCTATCATGTCAGCGTACTCTAAATCAAGCTTATCAAAACTTGATTGTAATCTTGCTGTTTGATTTTCAGCTACTGAGTTTCTTTTTAAAATACCATAGACTTCATACCCTTTATCAATTAGAAATTCTGACAAATAAGATCCATCTTGACCATTAATTCCTGTTATTAAAGCTCTTTTTTTCATTTTCTCGCATCCTTATAATTATTTTCAAACCATTCATAAGTAACTTTGATTCCGCTCTCCAATGGAGTGAAGTCATAATTACCAATTAAATTTTTTAATTTAGAGGTATCGGTTTTCTTCTCTAGCTGACCATCGCTAAAACTATCATCAAAAATAACTTTTCCTTTAAAATTCGAAACGTTAACTAAAATTTCAACAACATCTTTTATTGAAACTTCTTCAGCGCTATTGGAAATAATAATTGGATCTATACCATTATATTTATTTAACAAGATTTTACAAATCCTTGTCAAATCTTTAACAAAAATAAATTCACGCTTGGCTTTCCCAGTTCCCATAACAGTTAGATTGGTTTTTTCTATTTTTGCAAGAAATATTTTATGTATAAGTGATGGAATTACATGTCCATTTTCAGTATTAAAATTATCATTAAAGCCATAAATATTTGTTGGAATTACGCAAAAGTACTTTCTGTTAAATTGCTTGTTGTAAGCTTTTGTTTGTATATCAAGCATTCTCTTTGCATAAGCATAAGCAAAATTTGAGTCGTGTGGAGGGCCCATATGAAGGTCTTTTTCTGTGAAAGGATGATTTAAATTATCAGGGAAAATACAGGTTGAAAGAAAACCAATAAATTTCTCAATATTTAGTTTGTATGCAATTTTCAAAATATTTGAGTTCATTTCTATATTTTGATTAAAAAAGCTAACTGGTTCTTTCATATTATGATAGAGTCCACCAACCTTTGCAGCACAATGAATAATAGATTTTGGCTTTATAGAATCAATTTTTTCATAAGAATCATCAAAATTATTTAGATTAATTTCTTTTGAGCTTAATTTTATTCCTGAATCAAAATTTGAACCAACTAAACCGCTCCCCCCAGTTATCAAGATATTATTTTGCAAATTCATAAATAAAGATAACAAAAATAATAGAAAATATATATTGTTTAATATAGCATCTTCTACAGGTTTAATTATAACTTATCAAATGAAAAAAAGTAACAATCTTGACAAAATTACAATTATAGTTAATACATGTGATAAATTTAGTGACTGTTGGAATATTTTTTTTAAGCTATTTGAGAAATATTGGTCAGGTTGCAAATCTCACATTATTCTGACAACATACGAGAAAAAGTATGACTACCATGGTAAACTTAAAATAGAAAATTTATGTGCAAAAAAAGAATATGAATTTGAACCAGCTTGGTCTGAAATTCTTTTGAGCACCTTAAATAAATTATCAGATTCTGATATTGTAATGTTGATGCTTGATGATTTTTTTATTTCCGACTACGTTGACGAAGATACAATTAGCAGTTGCTATGAAATTATGGAAAAAAATAATTATTCAAATATTACTTTAACAAACCATGACAAAAAAAGAACATTCCATAAGACAAAAAATCCTTTATTATTTAAAATTGATTCTAAATCTAGGTATAGAATAACTACTTCTCCTGCATTATGGAGGGTCTCTGCTCTAAAAAAATATCTTATAGGTGATGAAAATCCATGGATGTTTGAACTATTTGGTACCATTCGTAGTCATAAAATTAAAGATACTTTTTTTAGGGTAAATGAAAATATGCTCAAAGATAGTTTTAAAGAAGTTGTACCATATTTTGAAGCTAGGGATGGGGATTCTGCTATAGTAAAGGGGAAATGGCAAGTTGGAGTTGATAAATTTCTTAACAAAGAAGGATTCAATATTGACTTTACTAAAAGAGGTTTTTTTAAGCCCAAAAAATTTATCTTTAGAAAATTGGATACTTTTTTAACTATAGCTAAATATCCAAATCAAACTTTAAGAGCTCTTTTTTCAAAAATCTAATTATTAATAATGTTGTAAAATAAATCTTTATTTTTTTTAAAAACTGGCTCGTCATAATTATCATTGTGCCATAAGATATTTAGCACCCCATTATATCTTTTCACATTATTTATAATCTCATTAAGATCATCTTTAAAATTTTTGTCTTTTAAATAATCAAACAATGTTACGTCCATAATTATTAAAGGAATTTCAACTAAATCTAATTTTTTTTTATTGATGATGTCAAATGTGTGGAATGGATAACAAATTCCACATCTAAAACCTGGCATTTCTGGATAACCTAAAGAAAGATCATAAGTAATATCATGTTCATCAAGTATCTTCCAAGTGCTATTGACGTCAAACATTAAATAATGCTGTCTATTATACTTAATTTTCATTTTAGTTAAACTTTTAAATCTCTCAACCTCTTTTGATGCGTTTACAGGATTATTATAAGATAATCTACTTAAATGTAAACCGAATGAATGATTATTATTTGTACTTAATTTTTCTAAAAAAGATTTAACTTTTTTAAGAGGATATCGGAAATCAAACTCATTTCTTTTAAGAGCCATAAATAAAAAAACTGATTTAATATTATGTTTATCGCTAATTGCTAAAATCTTTTCAAAATTAAAATAAGGATCTGATTTATAATCAATCATAGATCCAAAAAAGTTAAAAAAATTTCTTAAAAAACTTTTTTTTTCAAAATTAAAGATTGTTTCCTTAATAAATTTTTTTAAAGTCCATTTTTTAATTGTATCAATATCATGTGTAAGAA
>PAHI01000047.1 GCA_002705575.1 Fidelibacterota bacterium
GCAATCTATTGAGCCTAATTATTTGGCTGACTTGAATAATAATAATGTGATTAATGTTGCTGATATTATCATTCTTGTTAATATTATTCTTGATAATTAAAGTATTTCTTAAATATAACTGTTTTTTTTACTAAATTCTTTTCGTTGTTATAGAATTGTAACAGGACTAGAAATTTAATGATTAAACAGAATATTATAATTGCTACACTTAGCTTACTGACTGCTATTAATATTTTAGGAATTTGCTATTCTTATCTAATCATAAAAACAAATTTTTTCAAACAATTTAAAATACAAAAAAGACCACATAAGTTAAAAAATTTTTATACTAGGCTTCCTCTTATCTGTTTGAATGTTATTATATTACTTGTTATAACAGGCACCGGTCTTTATTTTTTTTCAGATATAATAATAGGTGATTTTAAAGGTGTGTGGGTTATGTTATTTGAAATAGCCGTGATTTTACTTATTGATGATATATATTTTTATTTGTGGCATAGAACAATGCATGAAAATAAGTTTTTGTACAGGTCAATTCATAAAACACACCATTGTGCATCTACTCCTTTTCCATCAGAGTATCTTTATGCTCACCCCGTAGAATGGATTATTGGGATGGTTGGACCTTTTTTAGGAATTTTCCTATTGCAAGGAGTATCTATATATTCTTTTTGGATGGTTTTAATTATAAGAAATTTACATGAACTAGATATTCATTCAGGTATTAAATCTAGTTTCTTGACAAAATATTTCCCGTTTTCAGGTACTAATGAGCACCATGATTTACATCATGCAACTCTTAATGGTAATTATGCATCAACTTTTTCAGTTTGGGATAAAATTTTTAAAACGACAATTAAAACTAAGCCAAAGTTTTATAATTAGTTTGTTAACATTTTGTTACTTTTTTGTGTGCAATTATTAAAGTTTTGATTATTAACTTTATATGAGTTTTATGAAAAAAATATTTCACATATTATTGTTTTTCCTAAGTTTTATGTATTGTTCGGAGGTTACTTTTGAAAAAGCTTCTAGTGTTGCTCGTAATTTTTATAACAGCAAGAACATAGGTCTATTTGATTTAGAGGTCGTTCAAACTATAAAAAACAATCAATCAAATAATTTAATGTATATTTTTATTCTTAAACCTAAAGGGTTTATTATTGTTTCAGCTAATGATAAAGCTATGCCTGTTTTAGGATATAGCTTTGATAGTGACTATAATGAACAAAACTTGCCTGTTCAATATAATTATCTTCTAAATAGTTTTAAAAGTGACATAAATGAAATGATTTTAGATAATTCTTTTGCTTCAGAAGAAGTATCTAGAAAGTGGGCCTTATACTCGAGTCCTTTTGATAATGAGTCTGCAAGAAGCGTATCTCCTCTTATGTCTTCTAAATGGAATCAAGATAGTCCTTGGAATGATCTATGCCCTGAAGATAGTCAAGGACCTGGTGATAATGTTTATGCAGGCTGTGTTGCTGTATCAATGGCTCAAATAATGTATTATTGGAAATATCCTCAAGTAGGTTTTAATGATCATAGTTATACTCATTTTGAGCATGGATATCAATATGCTGATTTCGGTTCTACTTATTATGATTATGATAATATGCGAGATTTGTATGCTACTCCAGAGTCTCAGCTTTTATTGTATCATGCTGGAGTGGCTGTAAATATGGATTATAGCTATGATGGTTCGGGTGCGAGTGTTATGGGTTCTCAAGGATCAGCTTATTATGCTATGAAAAACTATTTTTCTTACAAGAATTCTATGCAAAGAGTTTATCCGGAAAATTTCAGTACTCAAAACTATAAAACAATGTTAATCGAAGAATTAAATGCTAATCGTCCTATAATTTATGTTGGTTGTGACCCTGATGATTACGGTGGTTGTCATGCATGGAATATAGATGGTTATGATGACAATGAATACTTCCATTGTAACTGGGGATGGGGTGGATATACTGATGGATATTTTTTGTTAAGTACCCTTGGAGGATTTACTGTTGGTCAATCAGCATTAGTTAACATCGAGCCTCAAAGCTTAGACCTTCCTAACATTTTAATGACTGCTTCAAATTATTATGAAATTGATGGCGATGGAGATGATAGAGTTAATCCTAGTGAAACAGTTGCTTTAGAAGTTACATTTGAAAATATGATTCCTTGGCAAGATGCTCAAAATGTTGAAGCTTATATTGAACCTATTTCAAATGAAATAGAGATTATTAATGAATTTGTTACTATAGGTGATGTAAATAGTGGTGTTTCTTATACAACGCAAAGTCCATTTATAGTACGTATACCAGATAATAATTCATTGGGGAATGAGTCTTTTATTGTGCATTTAATGGCTACAAGCCCAAGTGGTCAAGATTTTTATTCACAATTTAACTTAGATTTAGAAATTACTCTTAATCAGTCCGGTTTTCCATATGATTCAGATGGAACTGTTCAATCAAGTCCACTTGTAATTGATTTGAATCAAGATTCAATAATGGAAATCATTTATGGAGATAATAATGGGCTAATTAAAATTGTTGATAGTAGTGCAAATCCAGTTTTTACTAACAGTTTTCCATATAGTACAGGTGGTCAAATTGTTGGTGCTCCTTCCGCTGCTGACATTGACTTAGATGGTGTTATGGATTTTGTAGTGGCATCTCAAGATCAGAAGCTATATGCTTTTGATTCATCTGGTTTAAAATTTATTTATGAGGCAGACGGTTATTTGCTAGGTACTCCATCAATTGGAAATCTTGATTCTGACCCTGAGCTAGAAATAGTTGTAGCAACATCTATTAGTTCAGATAATTATGTATACGTTATTGATCACGAAGGTTATGATAATAATATGGATAACTTTCCATACATGATTGATGAAAGAATAAGAGTTGGTGTTGCATTAGCAGATTTTGATAACAATCAAATTGATGATATTGTTTTTGGTACTGACGATGATAATTTATATGTTTTGCTTGATAGTGGATCAATCAAAGAAGGGTTTCCTTTTAATGTGGGAGATAAAATTCGCAGTGCTCCTTCAGTATTAAAACATGGGAATGATTTAAAAATATTTTTTGGATCTAAAGATGACAACTTTTATGCAATTAATTCAAATGGACAACAGCTCTATTATTTTGAAACAGATGGCAACATTTATACATCTCCGACATTTGTTGAGTCAGATTTTGGATTAGGTGTCTTTTTTGGCTCAACTGATGGCTATGTCTATGGATTAGATGTTGTTTCTGGTTCATTGCTGGATGGTTGGCCTATTCAAATAGGTAATGATGTTGTTGGGAGTGTGTTATTTGAAGATTTAAATGGAGACTCTATTGTTGAAGTGGTTTCTTTGTCTAACTCATCTATGAATATGAATAATTTAGATGGTAGTCCTTTTTTGCAAGGCAAAATAGATTCTGATCTTCAAATTACCAGTTCTTCGATTATAGCAGATACAGACTTAGATGGTGATATGGAAATTCTTATGGGTAATGCTATGGGATTACTTAGTATTGATATTAAAAATCCGTCATCATCTTTGGGTTCATCTTCTAATATGTTTAGGTTTAATAACCAAAGAACAGGTTTTTATGTTAGTTCTGCGCCAGCGATTATTTTAGGAGATCTTAATCAAGATTCTAATTTAGATGTTCGAGATATTATAATATTGATTAATATTATACTCGAGGTTGATATTCCTGAGTCTCACCAATTTATTTCAGGTGACTTGAATTCAGATCAAGCATTTACTGTTCAAGATATAATTATTATCGTAAATACTATTTTAGATTTTGAAATATAAATTTTTTTTATTTGTTATAAATCTATCTATTTTTTTTTGCTATCAACAGCAAAAATTTTCGCTAGTTACCAAAAATCAGAATAATCTTAAAATTGAGTTTGATTTGACCAATTTTGTCCAAGATGATACTTCTTTACCAATTGATTTAAAAAAGCATTCTGCTCTTATAGCTATCCCAGATGACAACGATTATAATATTACCTTAAATTTTTTATCAAATGGATTTAATGAGCTTGATTCTAAAAGTTATGTTGTTAAAGAATATAATATGAGGGGTAATAAAATAGTTGAGTTGATTTTAAATTCACATTTATATAAGAATATTAAAAAAGAAAACAATCTTTTTTTAAAGGGAAATATTAATATTGATTTTAATGAAAATATCAATATAGCAGTAAAAAAAAATAAAAAGACATCAAATGTTTTTAATAAAATTTTAAGTGATGTTGTAATTAATAAGACTGATGATAGTGAACGCTCTCAAGATTATCAACAATCCTCAATTCTTTATATTTGTCATCCTGATGTACAAGATAATCCATATATCCAATCTCTTATTGATTGGAGAAGGCAACAAGGGTATGATGTTACTTTAGTTTCTACAGGCGTAAGTGAAATAGCTAATGGTGGTGGTTCGCTTAGACAGAGAATAAAAAATTATATAGAAAATGCATATTTTAATTGGGATAATCCTCCAGAATATTTATGTATAATTGGAGATGCTACTGGGCCTATAAGTGTACCTACTTATGAAGTAGATGCTGATAGCTCTCAAGATGTTGAGGCTTATGGTGAAAGTGATTATCCGTACTCCTTGATTGAAGGTGATGATTTTTTTCCAGAAATGATTGTTGGACGAATATCTGTTCAAAATAATTCGCAGCTTCAAGTAGTTGTTAATAAAATTTTAGGCTATGAAAAAGTTTATGCTGGTACTGAAGATTGGCTAAGCACAGCTACCTTAGTTGGAGATCCTTATACGGCATCAGGTATATCGCCTGTGATTACAAATCAATATATTGAACAAATTATGAATAACTATGGATTAGAAAATGTCAATACAATGTATAGTGGATTTAATTTTGATGCATTTATGCGTGATCAGATAAATTCTGGAACATCCTATCTTAATCATCGAGGGATTCAAGGTGTAAGTGATTTTGATAACCAAGATGTTGATTTATTAAATAATGGATATAAACTTCCATTTGTGACTTTAATAACTTGTAATACAGGTTCTTTTAAAGATGAAGATGAAGAGCCTGCTTTAACTGAATATTTATTACGTGCAGGTACTTTAACAACTCCTAAGGGTGCTGTTGCTGTTGTAGGTGCATCTCAAGCTTTTACTCATACAGCATTTAATAATATTATAGATATGGGTATATACGATGGTATCTATAATAAAGGTGCTCATACTGCTGGTTTAGCATTAGTTTATGGTAAATTAGCTTTGATAGAGACCTATCCAGATAATCCTAATAACAATTTAAATCTATTTACTAGTTGGAACAATTTAATGGGTGATCCATTAACACATTTATGGACTAATACGCCATCTAGTTTGGTTGTTGAACATAATAATGAGATTCCTTATACTTCAAATTATTTTGAGGTAAAGGTCACCGATTCAACGAGAAGGCCAGTAAGTGATGCGATTGTAACTTTAGATAAATATAATGATAATACTATAGTATCATATACAGATGAAAGCGGCATGGCGTATTTTAACTTAGATTTTAATAGTTACGGAGAAGTGATTGTTACTTCATATTGTCATAATTGTATTCCCGTTCAAACTAATCTGAGCATTATTCAAGATGTCCCAAATTTAGAATTGATTCAAAACAGTGTTGTTATAAATGATGCTATTGGTAGTCAAGAATCTGATGGGTTAATTAATCCTGGAGAAACAATTGAAATTTCTTTTGACATTAGTAATTTATCAGAAAATGAAATTTTAAACTGTTCTGTTCAAATGGATTCAAATAATTCTGATGTACAGTTTTTAAATAATATCGATATTGTTGAAGGTATTGAGTCTAATTCAATAGTTAAAATAGATGGTATTCAGTTTTATGTTGATAGTCAGGTTGAAGATTTTAATAATTTATTTTATATCCATGCAGATTTAGTTTGTGGTAGTTTGGTTTGGAATTTTGCAATACCTCTAAATTTAAATTATGGTAGTATATCTAGCTTTGTAGAATTATTTTCAGATCAAAATGACAATTCAATTTTTGATATAGGAGAAACTGTTGATTATAAATTTAGAATTATTAATGATGGATATACAGATCTATCAGGTCTCATAATTGATTTGAATTATGAAGGAGATATTATTCAAGTTTTAGACTCACAAATATCAATTGAGAATCTTGAAGTAGGAAGTTTCTATGAAACATATTTTTCAATTATAGCATCAAATGATGCAATTAATGGTACTATACTAAATATACCGGTTAGTGTCGATTCACTTGATGGATTGTTTCAATATAATATGGTATTACAAATACAGTTAGGTGAGAAAATAGAGTCTGACCCACTAGGCCCTGATGAATATGGATATTATATATATGACAGCAATGATACAGAGTATATACTTCATCCGGAATATGATTGGATAGAAATAAATCCTGAGCTAGGTGGAGCTGGAGTAGAATTATCTATTCAGGATCAAGGTGATAACTTAGATGATTCAGATTTCATAAATCTACCTTTTACTTTTACATTCTATGGACAAGATTATGATAATATAACAGTTTCATCAAATGGATGGATTTCGTTTGGCCAAACAGACATGGTTTCTTTTAGAAATTATCATATGCCTGGCCCAGGAGGACCTTCTCCAATGATTGCAGCTTTTTGGGATGATTTGAAATTAAAGAATAGTTTTCCAGGTTCCAATAGTAATTCGGGTGTTTACTATTTTTATGATTCAAATCAAGATTATTTAGTTATTCAATGGGATGATATGATAACATTTAGGGAAGAAGAAACTGAAACTTTTCAAATAATTTTATATGATTCAAATGAATCGACTCCTACAGGAGATGATGAAATAAAAATTCAATATAAAGTTTTTAATAATACTAGTGTCGGTTATTATCCTGTTGGTAATGATGATGGAGCTCCTGTTCACGGACAATATTCAACAATTGGTATTGAAAATCAGTATGGAGATATTGGACTAGAATATACATATAACAATCAATATCCTGAAGCTTCAACTATTCTGAATAATCAAGCTGCTTTATTTATATCAACTAGAACACCCAATGCAAATCCTAATCCTTCTTTAAGTGTTTCAGATACTAATCTTTCGATAGATGTTTTTCCTAATGATTATAGCCAATATGAAATAACGGTAGAGAATGATGGTGTTCCTGGATCTATTTTAGATTACAGTATTGATTTTTCTGCTTTTCAAGGGTTATCATCTAGCGTAGATGAATTTGGTTACTCTTGGGGTTACTCTCAATCAAATATTCTAATTGAATCAGAGTGGATTGAAATAACAGAAAGTGCAATTCTTTTATCATTTGATGACAATGATCAAGCAAATGGTTTAACAGATATTGGTTTTTCATTCCCCTTTTATCAAAATACCTATAGCCAATGTTTAGTAAATCCTAATGGTTGGATTGGTTTTGGAGATGATAGTGATGCTTGGAACAATAAAGAATTGTTTGGTGAGGATGAAGTTCCACTTAATGCAATATTTGGTTTTTGGGATGATCTGAATCCTTATAGTGAAGACAATAATATTGGTTCTGGTTATATTTATATAGATTCTTATGCTGATAAATTTATTGTATGGTATGATAATGTTGTACATTGGACTAGTGATAATAGAATTTATAACTTTCAAATAGTTTTGAATAGAGATGGATCTATAAATATTAATTATAAAAATATGATTGGTGATACTGATTCTGCATCAGTCGGTATCATTAATGAAGATGGAGATATAGGACATCAAGTTATATATAATGGTGATTTTATCGAAAATAATTCCTCATTATTTTTTAGAAACAAGCCTTCATGGATTAATATTAATAACGACATTTCAAATGATGCAACCTTTTCTTTAGCTTACGATGAGTACATTAATCATATTATTTCAATTGATACTAGTTATCTTTTAGAAGGTACTTATTATTCATCCTTAATTATAAATCCTATTGGTTTATTTCCATTCTCCATCCCAATTACATTAAATGTTTCAAGTGATAATACTTTATATGGAGATGTTAACTTTGATAACGACATAAATATTTCAGATATTATATATATTATTAATTTTATAGTGGGGTTAAATAATTTAAATGAATCTGAATTATTTGTTGCTGATATAAATCGTAATTATTTAGTTGATATTATCGATATCATTCTAATTGTTAATATTATTTTAAGTGAATAGTCTTAAAAAACATTTCTTCTCATACTTAGATTATCCTCGATTAACTCTTATAGTGTCATTACTTTTAGTGTTATTTATATCGACGGGAATCTATTGGATTAAAATTGATGATGATTTTGTGAAAATGTTTCCTGATAATATTCCTTCAAAAAAAGTATGGGATGAAGTCCAAATGGATTTTGGATCTACTGAGTATATCACGGTAGCTTTTGGGTATAAAAATAACTCAATTTTAAATGATACTAGAGCTCATGATTTACTACTTAAAGTATGCTATGACTTAGAATATAATCAATCAGATTTCAATCATTATAGTGCATCGCCATTAATTAATCGTATTATTTCAATCAATGAATATGACTTAATAGAAATTGATGGTAAACAAAAAAATGTTATTGGTGATTATAGTAAAAAATTATTGAATCGTTTCGTTAGTAAAAATAATGATTTTATTAGTTTTGTCATCGTTCCAGAAAAAGATATTAATAATGCTATATTAGTAGAATATGTTAAAGATATTGTAAGTAAAAATATAAAAGGATATGAGATTCACTATGCTGGGCAGCCATATTTAACGGGAGAAGTTCCAGGAGTTATTAAGCAGGATGTTAGAGCTTTGATGATTGCAGGTTTTTTAATTATGCTTATTGTTTTGATATTAAATCTGAAAAGTTTTTATATAGTATTTTCTATTGTTGTAATTATTTTTAGCTCTTTGTTTGGAATGATAGGTTTTATGGGATGGATGTACATGTTGACAGGTTATGATATGTTTAATTTTACAATATTAAGTACATCTATGCCTATTATTTTGCTTACAATAGCAAACTCTGATGGAGTTCATATTGCATCAAGATTTAGAAGAGATTTAATAAAGCAGAAAGATTCAAAAAATGCAATAAGTGAAACTTTATCAAAGTTGAAAAAGCCAATATTTTTAACTTCAATTACTACATCGATCGCTTTTCTATCTATGATATTTTCTCCTATACCTCATATGGCTGGGTATGGCATTGTGATTGCTTTTGGAATACTAATTGCTTGGGTGTTATCTGTTACGCTTTTACCATCTCTTTTAATAATCAAGAAATGGGATTTAAAATCTAGCTTTGTAGAAGATACCCTAATTGAGAAATTAATGAAAGTTATAAGCAATATAGTTTTCAGGTATCCTAAGAGAACTTTATTTGTAGGTTTTTTTATTGTTGGAGTTTCGTTAATAGGAATATTTTTTGTAAAAGTTGAAGTTAATGTTATTAAATTTTTTAAAAATGGAACATCTATAAGAAAAAGTACAGATTTTATAGATAATAATATGTCTGGAAGTATGAGCTTTGTAGTTAAAATAGATGGAGATTTTAAGAACACTCAGAATCTTAGAGACTTAGATACTTTGAAGACATATATAGAAAAAGAGTTTAATGACGTTAATCTATCAATGTCCTATTCAGATATTGTCAAAGAAATTAATGAGCAAAATGCTTTATTTTGGGGAGTAGATAATTCTGATCAATATTACAGAATTCCTGAAGATTCATTAGTTTTAGAAGAGGTTCTTAGATTTCCTGTTGAGTTTGGAGGATTAGATGAATCTGATATTAATTCCAAAATATATAATATTATAGATACGCTATCTTATAATAAAGGGCTTATTGTATCAACTATGAAAACTATATCAACTCAAAAAGCAACTAGTATATCTAATAAAGTTAATGAAAGAATAGATGATATGATGATTGATGGAAATTTAAAATTTTCAGTTACAGGTCTTCTAGTATTTTTAAAGGATTTTGTTTCTATGGTAGTACAATCATCTATAACAAGTATTGCTGTATCTTTATTTATTATTTCAATTATTTCAGTAATTTTCTTTAAAAAAATATATTGGATGCTTTTATCAGTTGTACCTCTTGTTTCCGCTATTATATTAAATTTTGGTTTTATGGGAATTTTAGGTGTTGAATTAAGTCATTTAACAGCTCTTTTAACTTCAGTAATTATAGGTGTCGGTGTAGACTTCGCTATTCATTATATTTCGTTCTACAGAAAAAAATATCAAGAGATTTGCAAAAAAAATCAAAGTAATTTAATTAATGTGAATTTGTTAACTTCTAAAGAAGTAGGCTATCCTATACTTTTAGATGTGTTTTCGAATATGGGATTTATTGCATTGATTTTTTCAGCTATTATTCCAATTAATTATATGGGAGGATTGATGGTGTTTGCGATGTTTTCAACCTCATTTGGAACGTTAACAATAATGTCTGCTTTAATAGAAATAACTAAAGATAGATTTAATTATTAAATAGTATGATATTTACAATTAATATGATATCTTGAACATTGATATTACCATCATCATTCATATCAGCTAAAGAGTTGTATTGAGTAAGACCTAGAATGACATTCACAACTAAAATAATATCTGCAACATTAATGTTACCATCATCGTTCAAATCACCTAAAATTCCAGCCTCACCTTCAAAATAATCAGGGCTATATTTTTGAGCTCTAGCAATCATAGCATTTTGAGCATTAATACGATATAAATAATCTTGATTTGCTGAATTTTGAATAAAATTTCCATCTTCGTCTGTCTCATATATAGTAGCGCTATCACAGTCGCTTATTAAGGTGTTTCCATTAGGTAATCTAAATGCTCCACCTTGCATTGAAGAGGTGAAGTTAGGATTTTGACCCGTAGCAGTGACAATCCATTCATAGTCATTTGGTCCCCAGGGCTCTCCATCTTCAATATAGTAATTACCATCATCCATAAGAGGTGGGATAAATTCTACTACAGCTGCTCTGCTAGGGTTTGTTGGAAGTTGATTAACATAGCAAATTAGATTTCCTCCACCATTTTCAATATTTTTATCAATCCAATTAATTGAATGTTGGTCTCCTAAAAGATGATTCGATTCATTCCCTCGGCCATAATTTTCAGGCTTACCCCATCTATAAAGAAAGTCACCACCTTTATTAGAATTTCCACCGCTATGGCTGGCAGCTTCTTCAGTAGTTGTACTATGGTCTATAATATAAATCTCATCCATGAAACGTGAAGAAAGAATGATTTGATCTAAATCTTCATTGTAATCAATAGCATTAATATGCATCCAGTCAGAACCACCACCAAATCCACCACCAATAGTATTAATGTTAGGATTCATTAATTCAGGGTGATCTGAAATATTTTCTGCATAGTTATCTAAACTAGGATTAACATTTTGAACTAAATGGTCTTTAATATACCATTCCCATACAATTTCTGTTTGTCCCGTTTCTAGATTAGGTTTTAATTCAAGTATTGCAGTACTCCAAACAATACCATTTTGTATAGTACTGAAGCCAAAATTAGACCATTCAGATTGATAGAGCTCTTCCCAAGCAATTACTAATATATTGCCATTAGGTAATGGTTCAATGTCATGATGATGTTGGAATCTATTATTATTAGTTATTTCATTTAGTCTGCCAGCAATTACATAATTCCAAAGCAATGTTCCATTCCAGTCGTATATAGAAATTTGTCCACCTACACCTCCGGAATCCATTACGGTTTGATTTGACCTAGAAGGATAGTATAAAAGGGAATTTTCTAAACCAGGTTGGTCTGTTCTAAATAAATATGGCATACTTGCTGGACCAGAGCTATGTGACCAACTTTTGATTATATCTAAACCATCGCCACTTCTCAAATAGGTGGTTGAACCAGAGACTCCTTGGCCACCACCTCCACCTGGAGTATAAATAAGGTATCCATCATAGTATTCTTGAGTAAAAATTAAAGTAAATAAAAAAATAGCATATAAAATCATATAAGAACTCCAGTATTTGTTGAATGCTCAGTATCAAGAAGTTATAATATAGTTTGTTAATTTAGAAAGGTTTTAAATGTAATGACTTGTTACAATATAATTTCTATTAAACTAACTTAAATAATCATAATATTAAACTTATGAAAAATACTGTTTCAAAGTTAAAAAGAGTTAAAACAGCATATCTTATAATTGGTAAGAATTTTGGTCAATGGATTTCTCCTATTGCTACTGGCCTATTAATTGCATTATTAAGGTTTTTCGTTTCAATTTTTATGATTTTAGATTGGGTTTTTTATAAATCATTAAGAAAAAGAAAAATTGAATCACCTATACTTGTCGTTGGAAATCCAAGATCTGGAACCACTTTTTTACATAGATATTTAGTTGATCATTCTTTTGGTACGGGTACAAAACTATATCAGATGCTGTATCCTTCTGTAATACTTCAGAAGCTAATTAAGCCTTTTTTGCCAATGCTTGAGATAATTAGTCCTACTAGACACCATAGTACTGCAGCTCATAAAACGAGTTTAGATTCTGTAGAGACTGATGATGCCTCTTTAATGTTTAGGTTTTTGGATGGATTTTTTCTGTATGGTTTTATTTTGTCATGGGCAGATGAAGATTTGTTTGATTGGATTGATCCTAAGAAACGAGATACATCAAGCAGGGATTATAAGTGGTTGGAATCAATGTGGCTTAGAGCTCAAATTTCAGGAGGATCAAATAGGACTGTTGCAAAATTATTTTCAATTAGTGCAAATGTTCCAAAATTTTTAGAGCGCTTTCCAGATGCAAAGCTTTTATATATGATAAGAGATCCTTTGAGCGTTATCCCATCTGGCTTAAGCTTGGTTACTGGAGTGCTTGATAAGCGCTTTGGTTTTTGGAGTCTTCCTGAAAATAAAAGACGTCATTATATTGAGCGTTTATATAAAGCTCTTATTGAGCTTCAAATTCGTTTCCATGATGATTGGGTTAATAATAGAATAGATAAAAGTAAGGTTATGATAGTTAGATTTGATAGGATGATGTCAGACTTTGATGGTCTTATGAAAGAGATTATATTATTTACTAATCATGAAACTTCAGATAAATTAGAGGAAGATATTTTAAGAGTTGCAGAAAAACAAAGAAATTATAAAAGTAAGCACAAATATAATTTAGAAAAATTTGGTATTACTAAAGAACGAATAGTTGAAGATTGTAAAAATATTTATAAAACCTTTTTAAATTGAAATGGTTAAGATATTTAAAGGTTTAATAATATTTTTATCATTAATAATAGCAAATCCTTTATTAGATATGCTACCTCCAGACAATTATGATTCATGGAAAGTACTGGATAAAAATGAAATTAAAATTGAATATACGGATGATTTTGACATTCCTTGGTGTAGAGCAACAACAGTATTCCCCTTTTCATTAGAAGAAATTTATTTTACCCTTAAAGATTTACCTAATTATAAAAATATTTTTGGTAGAGTTACTCAATCTGACCTTTTGGATTTAAATATTGTCTATATACGATTAGATATGCCATATTTTTTATATGATAGAGATTATACTGTTAAATATATAGAAGAGGAAAGAGATGGGAGTGTATTTTTTAAGTTTCATTCCGTAGTTCATCCTAGTGCTTCAAAATATTATGGTGCAGTTAATCTGCCTCGTGCTTCAGGTCAATGGATATTAACATCTTTATCTGAAAATACTTGTAAGGTTACTTATATATGGAATGGAGAGCTTTTAGGCAGCTTTCCAAGTATGAGTTTACATACTGCTTGGCAGGAGCAGGGAAGTGAGGTTTTGGGCTGGCTCAGTAATTACATAAACGAAAAGGGAGATTGATTTTGAAAAAAACAATAATTTTGTTATTATCCATTACTATATCTCAAACCGAAGATTTCAATTACCATCTACATTTGTATTCAATTAATAAACTATCTGATGGCGGAGTATTAAAGATTCCATTTAGATTAGCAGATATTGATTTTATTCATCAAAAAGATAATGTTTCTGTTAATTCAAGGGTTTCTTTTGAGTATAAGCCAAAGTTTTCTAATTTTTATTTAGAAAGTAATTCACCTGAAGAATTTTATATCGATTTACGAGAGTTGTATATGACATGGTATTCTGATAATCTGGAATTTAGTGTAGGTAAGCAAATACATGTGTGGGGAAGTGTCGATCAAAACAGTCCTGTTGATAATGCTAGTCCTTATGATTATTATTATATTTTTTCAATGGGAACTGAACAAAAAATGGGGTCTTTATCTGCTAGTATAAACTACTTTAAAGGTGATAACACATTTGGGTTAGTTTTTACACCTATACACCATACCAATAGATTGCCTATAGGAAATGATGATTTTCCTATTGAACTTCCGGTCGTTGCACCTTCATATTCTATATTAAAGTTAGAAGATGAAGTTGAATTAAGTGCTTATTATAAGCATTCATTTGATAGAGGTGATATTTCTTTATCGTATTTTAATGGAAATGATCGTGTGTATAATCTTGCTGGAGCCGTATGGTGGGATATAGCAAACGGTGCATTTGGTAAGGTTGATACGCTATTTACTCACCGAAAAACTGAAATTGCAGGATTAGGAGCTACAGTTGTTAGTGACAATATATCTGTTCGTATGGATTATGGATATTTTCATACTTGGGATAATACATCAGAGCCAGTAAGTAATCGGCAAGATTTAGTTGATGCAGGGTATCAACAAACAGGTATAAATCATTTGTTTAAAGAAGATGCATATTATGATCAGGTTACTTTACAATTAGAGTTTGAGGCTTTTGATGTTAATTCAGTTTTAGGAGTTTTTAATTATCATATTCATTCTTATAATTCAGATAATGATATTCCTAGTGTTGATACTCCAGGAGCTGAGTTAGAGTTTACAGATTCTAGAGAATATTTTTATCCAGGACTTGGTGCGCCTTTGGCGATTTTGACTGATAAGGCTTTTATGTATCAATTTCAAAAAGATGTAGGTAAAGAAAATGATCTGGTTCTAAATATGAAAGGAGTGAATGATTTAGAAAATGATGGGTATTTATATGAAGTAGGTTTTATTTACAATCTTAATGGCGATATTAAAATCCACTCATATATTAATAAAGTCTTTGGCGATAATACCCAAGATGATGAATATCGTTTTAATCAAATGGAAGATTTTTCTCATTTTAGACTAGAATTAGAATATTTTTTCTAAATGAATAATTTTATTAAATAAATCAAAACATTTTCACAATGTTTTGGGTTAGTTGATTGTTACTTTTTTCCTTTAAATCTAGACTCAAATTCATTTTTTATAGAAAATCCGATATCATAAAAAAAGTCTAATCGCTTAATATTATATTTATAATTAAAATGATGTCTCTAACATCAATTAATGTATCATTGTTAACATCTGATTGCAAATTAATAGAAGGGTTTAAACTTGGTGCTCCAAAGATGTTGTTTGATAAGACAACTACATCTTGAATATTAATGTTATTATCAAAGTTGATGTCAGCAGTTGAAAAGTTAGAGCAATCTTGGTTTTTATAAATTATAAAAGCGTAATAAAAGCTATCTAAGGATACAGGGAAATGTTCACTAGCTTGAATGCATTCAGGAATACCATCGCTATTGCATAGGTTGTTGCCCCCAACACCAAAGTATGGAAGAAAATCATTATCTGGAGCTGTTTCACTCCAGTTAATGTTTAGATTGCATACCTGATCAGGAATAGCGCTTAATTCATTATCGAAAATCCAAAGGTAAGATAAATTAGATAGATTACCAATTGTGTCAGGAATATATGCTATTTCATTATATCCTACATCAAGCCAAGATAAGCTGTTTAAATTTCCTATTGATTCAGGCAGAGAAGTCAAATTATTAAAGCTTAATACAAGATATTGCAAATTTGTTAACTGACCTATTGATTCAGGGAGCATTACAATTTGGTTGTCATCGAGATATAATTGTGTAGCTCCATCAATATTTCCAATTGAATTAGGTAGTGATGTTAAAGTTATATATCCTCCAAGATCATTGTTTCCTACAGTTAGGACTCGAAGTCTTCCTTGTGACCATACTTGGCTACCTATTAAAACAGTATTGGTTGAAAGATTATTAGAGCTTATTATATCTTGTAAAGTAATTATATCTTGATCTAAAAAACAGTTGCTTTGATCGATTACAAATGTTGAGTATGGAATGTCTTGAGAGTCAATAAAGGTATAACCTTCATCACATGGGCTTATTGCTTCATTTACAACTATTGTGCCTACCTGGCCTAATGATGCATGACTTCCAATAGTACATTCATATTCGTATGTGCCCGAAATTGTAAATGTATAACTACCAATTAATGCTGGGCCAGATACTGGGGCAAGATCAATCATTTCAGGTCCCGATGTTACTTCAACATCATGAAAACCAGATAGATTATTCCATTGTACACTTTCTCCAACATTTACGACTAAGTAATCCGGAGTATATGAGAAATTTTGGGCTTCAATAATATGGTCAGCATATTGGCATGAATTATCATCAATTGTTGCAGAATTATCGTAATTTAATGCGAATAAATCAGTACAACCTTCATCGGACATTGAAAGTGATATTATAAATATTAAAATAATATATTTTTGCATTTTAATTCCTTTATTTAATTAAAGTAATTTTCTTTGTTTGTTTGAAATTATCTGCATTTAGTTCCACAATATAATTACCAGAAGCAATGTCTTTTGCATTCCAGATAGTTGAGTGATTACCAGCAATAATATGTTTACTTTCTAAGGTTTTAATAAGCGTTCCAGTCATATTATAAATTTTGAGCTCTATAAATGAATTTGAAGGAGCGAAGTATTCGATATTAACTGATGGATTAAATGGATTAGGATAGGGTGTCTTTAATTTATAATTAGATGGCAATGAAATAGTTTCGTTGGATAAAGTCTGGCTATTTACAACTGTCATAGAAATAATTTTTTCAAGTTCGGGACGATGACGAGGTGTTACCCTTAATGAAAATTCGTCTCCAATAGCATAAATACCAGTTACTTCGTAGTAATTTCCAGGAGAAATTGTTATGCTTTGCACAGGAGATGTTATGCCTAAGTTTCCATTTTCTTCAAACCATTGATATTCGAAAACCTCTTCTAAATCTCCATTATTCCATATTTTAAATCGTGCTGAGGTTTCTATTGAAATCATTCCATTTCCATCATCAATCGTTTCAAAGGGATAGACATGCCCCAATTCATCAACATAGCTATAATTATTTGCTGTTACACTAAAAGCAACAGGGTATAGGCCTTTAATTCTATGCGCTCTATAAACAAGACCCGCAGGTAAAGTTAAATTGTAATTCCCTCGCCATACAATTTCTCCAAGATTGTTTACTTCAAGAGATGTACCGCCTTCACCAATTGTAGTTATAAGGTAGTTTCCATTATTAAGTTTGGCAGTATTACCAGATACATTCCCAAAAAGATCTTCAGACAATCTGTATTCCCAAACAATACTAGCATTACATCCACTATCAGTTTCTTCTACATTTATTTCAAGTGCTCTACTAGTTGGATAATCTAAAGAATCATCTAATAATTGACTTATATTTCCATTATCAAATATTAAAATGTTACCATTTTCTAAAATTTGAATACTGTGTTGAAAGCTAAAGTTTAAATCAAGGCCACAGTCAACTTCATCAGAAGGCATCCCAAATCCAATCTGCCAATCAATTTCTTTTGTTGCTTTATCTATTTTTATAATTCTAGATAAATTTCTAGATGAAAGATAAAGTTTATCATTGTTAGAATCATATGTAAGAGCATTACAGTGAGTCCAATCGTAAACCCCATCTTGAAGGGTATTTATGCTCCATGAACCACCTATCACATCATAATCCTGAAGGTAGTCAAGATAATCAAATGTACTCCATTCCCAAACAACATTTTTTGTATCGCTTTCCCATTCAATAATTTTGTCACCAGCCCATGGAAAAACAAAACACCCAGAGCCACCTCCACAAGATGGATAAGTTGGAAAAAAAGAAAAAGTTTGCAGGATATTAAAAGGTATATTTTCTGGAATCTGACCTGATTGCCTAAACTCAGTCAAGCCCATATAATTTCCATTTGGAAGCTTGAAAAAATCGTGATGTAAAAAACTATCGTTTGGTTCAATCCAGATTTCTTCAGAATCAATTGAAAATTGAATGCCAGGCAAATTATATTCATTTTCTTCTACATACTTTGATCCAAACAAATTACCATAACCATCATTACTGTAGTAAACAATATTACTGTTTCCGGAATTCCAAACTTCATTGCCATCTTTGTCAATTGCTGCACTATAATAATCAAAAAATGAACTAAATATTGTTAATCCTTCTGCGTACTGATTGTCATTTGACATTAATGTTGTAGCACTAGAAATTTTAGGATTAGTGGTAAAAGAAAATATATTTGACCAGTTTGATGGATTGCTTTCATTGGTGTTAAATCCTCTGACTCTCCAAAAATATTGAGTATCCCAATCAATCGTGTTTTTTTCTATATAGATTAAGCTTTCACTTGTTGAACTGCTTACTATGTTTGAAAAGTTTTGATCAGTGGATATTTGTATTTCATATGAATTTACACTTGGAAATTGATTCCATTCAAATAAAACATGTGTATAATTGATTGAACTTTCATTTGCAGGCTTTAAAAGTGTTGATGAGAAAATAAAAGTTGATAGTATAAATATTTTTAAAAAGTAAATTATTATGGTATCCTCCTTAAACTTTTTTCTTTAAAATAGCTTTCTTCTATAGTGGATGTTGTATCAAGCTCAACAATAAATAAGTCAGTATAGTTGTTATTTTTCAAATTAACGACTTTTAAAGATTTAAGTGAATGATTTTGATTATATTTAAAAATTTTTTGTTTAAGTGCTTTCCCTTCTAAGTTATAAGATGTTTCTTTTAAAGGTATCAGATTTTTTATAGATATCCAAGTTTTATGTTTTAAGTAATTTGTCGTGTCTATTTTTAATAAACTTTCTATTACATAGCAAGCTTCTTTATTGATAATCTCTGAATCTAGCAATGAATATGTGTAATCATCAATTTGCCTAACATATAAATCTTCAAAGCTTAGCTCTGAATTCATGAATGAGTCAGTTTTTTTGGATGAGGTTATTTTTCGTATTTTTTTATAACGAGGATGCCACATTCTCATATCTGTGAAATTTTCTTTTTCTTGCTTTAGAAAAGCCATTCCTTTGTATTCATTTGGCTCGATGAACCAAATGAGTTGTTTTTCTCCATTATGTATTGTCCAAGATTTGAAGATTGCTGTTCTTTTCTTATTATTAGATGTCTTTGTTGTTTCCATTTTAAGGGTAGATTTAATATATAGCGGCTTATCCTTATTGTTCATTTTTTTGATTATATCATACGCCTCTTCATGCAAGGATATGCAAAAGATGATATTAAATATTAGCAGATATTTCATTTTTAATTTTGCTTAGATCAAAAGATGAATTTGCAATAAAAAAAGAGTTTCTTAAGTTCTCTTTATTATAACTCATTTCTTTATTTTTTGATAAATCTAATAATGTTCCATGCGCATATTTTAAAACAGCATGTGCTGCTGCTGTATCCCATTCCATTGTAGGAGCTAGTCGAGGATAAATGTCCGCTTTCCCTTCTGCAACTAAGCAAATTTTAAGTGAGCTTCCCATATTTATTAACTCAAAACTTCCAAAGGTATTTAAAAAATTACTTAGATACTGACTTTTATGAGATCTACTGGCTACAATTTTATAGGGTTCAGTAACTTTTTTATTAATATTTATTTTGGTTGTTTTATTGTTTTTTAAAACAAAAGATCCAGCCTTGGAGCCATACCAGTATTTATTTAAAACAGGAGCATATACAACTCCAAGAATAGGAGTGTTTTTTTCTATCAAAGCAATGTTGACAGTAAACTCACCGTTTTTTTTGATAAATTCTTTTGTTCCATCAATTGGATCAATTAGCCAGAACATATCCCAGTTTTTTCTTTCATGAAAATGTATATTCTTGCCCTCTTCTGATAGAATTGAAATATTAGGAAATTTTTTTTTCAGGTAAGAGCAAATGATTTCATTGGATACTTTATCTGCTTTAGTTAATGGTGAATTATCGCTTTTATATTCAACCTCCATGATGCTTTTGTCAGAATGATTATATATATCCAATATAGCATTTCCTGCTTTTTTAGATATACTTATTATATCATTAATATTCACCATTAAAGCAATTCTTTATTTTTTAAATATGATATTAGGTGATCAACTGCATTAGTTACACTTATATTTGAGGTATCAATTGTAATTTCAGGATTTTTTGGTGGCTCATAAGGATCATCAATTCCAGTAAAACCTTTTATGATTCCTGCTCTTGCTTTGGCGTATAATCCTTTAACATCTCTTTTTTCACAAGTTTCTAAAGGAGTAGATATATGTACTTCTATGTAATTTCCTCCCTTACTAATAATCTCTCTATTTGCAATTCTGGGAGACTCGTAAGGTGCTATTGGAGCACATATAGCAATACCTCCATTTTTAGTTATTTCGCTAGCTACAAATCCAATTCGAGTAATATTTAAATTTCGATGTTCTTTTGAAAATCCAAGTTCACTTGAAAGATGTGTTCTGACTATATCTCCGTCAAGAAGTGTAACTTTACGGTCTTGTAGTTCTAAAAGCTTCGCCATTAAAGCATTCGCAACTGTTGACTTGCCTGAACCTGAAAGTCCAGTAAAAAATAAAGTAAAACCTTGCTGTTCTTTAGGAGGATATATTTTTCTTAGCTCTTGAGTTATTTCTGGATATGTAAACCAATCAGGAATTTCTTCTCCGTTAATAATTTTTTTTCTTAGTTCAGTTCCAGATATATTTTTGCTTTTATGACCGCTAGGTATTTTGTCGAATTCATAAAAGTCATTTTTTTCTTCAACAAATACAAAAAGTTTAAATGGTAGCATTTTTATTCCAATTTCATCTTGATGCTTAGATAAAAGTTCTTGAGCATCATAAGGTCCATAGAATGGGTTTCCTTCACTATTTGATCCTGGTCCAGCATGATCTCTACCAACAATTAAATGAGAGCATCCATAATTTTTTCGTATAATGGCATGCCATAGAGCCTCTCTCGGCCCAGCCATTCTCATAGCTAAAGGAATTAAGCTTAGTAAAGTAGATTTTTTTGGAAAATAAGGTAATATTTTTTTATAACAGTTAACCCTAGTATAATGATTGAAGTCACCAGGTTTTGTCATACCAACGACAGGGTGAATTAAAATATTTGCATTTAATTCATCCATTGAACGTATCATTAATTCTTGGTGCGCTCTATGTATTGGGTTCCTTGTTTGGAATGCGATTGTTTGACTGTATTTTAATTTCGCAATTTCTTTTTTAACTTCGTTAGGAGATAGTCTTAATTTTTGGAAATCGTGATGAATAGGGTTGTTTATTTTTTCTAACTTTCCACCAACATAATATTCTTTCAGATTGTTTAGTTGCTTAACTCCAGGATGCTCTTCGCTTGTTGTTCCAAAGACTTTTTCAGCTTCTTTTTCCTTGTCAGGCTTCCAAATATCCTCGATATCCATTTCTGCTATTAAAAAGCCTTCTTGATCTCTTAATTCTATTTTATTTTTATTTTTGATTGAATCTATAGATTCTTTAGAAAGATCTAAAATAATAGGCATAGGCCAAAGATTTCCATTTGATAATCTCATTTGATCTAACACACTCATATAGTCTTTTTTTATCATGAAGCCGGTTAAAGGCTTGAATGAACCATCAAGTATAAGCTCTATATCGCAGATTTGGCGCTCAGTAAGCGTGATACTTTTAATTAATTTTTTTGTTTCAGTCATTGACTTATCCATACTAACCCCTTATTTTAAAAATATAGTAATAATAAAATATTATTATATTATA
>PAHI01000048.1 GCA_002705575.1 Fidelibacterota bacterium
CTACATATTCAAAATCACAAATATTTAATTCAGGCAAATCTCTAAATATAAATTTTAATGAATTATATTTAGATGATAAATTTTGTATCTCTAATCCTAATTGTCCATTAGAGCCTGTAACTAATATAGCCATCAATTAATAATTAAAAGGTGAATTCAATTTTGTAAAAACAGGCAAGTTCTTGTCTTTTTCTGTCAAAAAAACCTCATCATCTTTAAAATCCCAGTCTATATTTAAAAACGGATCATTCCAAAGTATTCCAGATTCATAATCAGGCGCATATTTATTATCAACTTTATATTCAAAAATAGCTGTTTCACTAAGAACAACATAGCCATGCGCAAAACCTTTGGGAATGAATAACTGTTTTTTATTTATTCCCGAAAGCTTAATAGAAAAATGTTTCCCAAAAGTGATTGAACCTATTCTAAGATCTACAGCTACATCTAATACTTCACCATGTATGCAGCGAACTAATTTTGATTGTTCAAAAGGCGGTAATTGAAAGTGCAATCCACGTAAAACACCTTTGAAAGATTTTGATTCATTATCTTGAATAAATTGAGTATTTAATATTTTATTTTCAAATCTCTTTTTATTAAATGACTCTAAGAAATATCCTCTATCATCTAAAAATACAGATGGTTTAATAATAAATAAATCAGGGATTTTAGTTTCGATAAAATTCATAATTAATTAATCAAATTTGAAAGATATTGACCATAGGTGTTTTTGTTTAGAGACTTAGATAATATTTTTAATTGAGAGGAATCAATATAACCCATATTATATGCTATTTCCTCTATACAAGCTATTTTTTGACCTTGCCTTTTTTCAATTGTTTCAACAAATTGAGTAGCCTTAATTAATGAATCATGGGTTCCGGTGTCTAGCCAAGCAAAACCTCTTCCAAGCAACTCTATTTTTAAACTTTTTTTTCTAATATATTCTTGATTAATTGAAGTAATCTCTAATTCCCCTCTATTCGAAGGCTTAATATTTTTAGCAATTCTAACTACATCATTTGTATAAAAGTAAAGACCAGTAATTGCATAATTTGATTTTGGTATTTTTGGTTTTTCCTCAATAGAAATTAAATTTCCGTGTTTATCAAATTCTGCAACTCCATAACGATTAGGCTTGTTTACATAATATCCAAAAACCGTAGACTTCCCTTTATCTAAATTTTCTTTTGCTTTTATCAAAGTTCTTGAAAAATCATATCCATAAAATATATTATCACCTAAAATCATACAAACACTATCTTTTCCTATATGTTTTTTTCCAATTATAAATGCTTGTGCTAGACCATCAGGACTTGGTTGAACTATATATGATAATTTTAAGCCTATATCCGAACCATCACCAAAAAGTTTCTTAAAATGTGGTAAATCTTCAGTAGTTGATATAATTAAAATATCTCTAATGCCTGCTAACATTAGAACAGATAATGGATAATATATCATTGGCTTATCGTATATAGGTAGTAATTGCTTAGATATAACCTTTGTTATTGGATATAATCTTGTGCCACTACCGCCTGCTAATATTATTCCTTTCATTCTAATAAATTTTTAGTTTTGTATTTAAATAATCACTTTCATCAATATGATAGTATTTTAGAATATTCATTTTTGTTAGAAGTAAATTCGATCTACAATTTTTAACATAACTAGATATATACTTATCAAACGAATCAATTTCTTCAAAATTTTCAAAATGTTTAATAAAATTTTTATAATAATCTGAATTAATTACAAATAAATCAGAAAAGATTTCCTTGTTATAAATACTTTTATAAAAAAGATTTACATTATTGAAGCTAGTATTAACTGTCTTATTTAAAAAAATGTCAAAATTATTAATTCTACCATTAATAAATATATAATTAATATTAGGTTTAATATAGCTTTGGAAATATTTCAACATTAAAACTAAACCATAATCATTATTTATTGAATATAGATTGCTGTTGTATATGTTGTTATTGTACATAATAGGAAATTTAAAATTATTAATAGCATTAATAAGATCATTGTTGATTATTTCACTATCACTATCTATTGTATTATCAATGATAGAAAAATGATCAAAATTTCTTAATAAATTAAATGAATTTAAATATTCGATTTCCCTAAACTCCCAATAATCTTTATCTAATTTTTTTGGATGAAGAGATGATAAAAGTACTATATGATTTTTCATTTATTTTAAAAGTTGAATTAGCCAATTATTTAATGTATAATTATCCATATTAAGTTTTAAATTATTATAATTAGTGATCCAATTATTCAATTCTGCTAAATTAGAAAAATCCCTTTTAAGTATAAATATTTTTAAAGGATTATAAAAATCATATTTTATAATATTAGGATTTGTTGTAATTAAGGAACAACCCGATGCTAAAACCTCAAAAGTTCTATTAGTCAGACCTGTTTGTAACGGATGTGAGATGTCTAATATAAAATTATATTCGTTGTATTTTTTAAAAATATCATCATGAGAAGTTGAATCATAAGAAATATTCTTTATGTAATTTAAAGGAATTATTCCTTTAAGGAAAAAATAAATTGTGAGAAAAACATTTTTTGAAAATAAAGAAAATTCAATATTAAATTTATTTTTTAAAAGTGTATTGATAATTTTAATTCTATCACTATGAACACTTCCAATTGTATATATTTTTTTATTTTTTATTTTATTATCTCTATAATAATAATTTTTAGAATAATATAAAGGAAGATGTATTAAATTATGTTTTTTACAATCAAGAATATCAAAGCTATATCTTTTGTCAAACAAATTAATAATAGAAATTTGATTTGGTTTATTAGCAAGACTGTCCCAACAATATACTATTTTTTTGTAATTAACTTTTGAAGAAATATATTTTATTATTTTTATGTCAAAACCTTCTGGATTAATACAAAGCCAATAGTCAAATATTTCATCCGAAAGTCTTTTTTTTACATTTCTATAAAGTTTTAATTTTATTTCTCTTGTGAATATATTTTTTCTAATTAAAGCTTGTTCAAAAAAGTTCAATCCCAATCTATCATCAAGAAATGTTGTTTTATATCCTAATCTCTCAGCTTCTTTTTTTATAAGCAATTCATAGCCAAAAAACTTAGGACATGTAATTAATAATTTCATTTAAATTGCTGTATTATTGATGAAAGATTAAGAGCTTATTTTTTTGTATTAAAAAAAGATTGAATCAAATCTGCTATTTTTTTTACATCTGTTTTTGATAAGTTATGATGAATTGGAATATTAAGAGTAACATCATTTACAAAATCAGAATTTGGTAATTCACAATCAGATTTTCCAAATAATTTTATCTTGTGAAGAGGAAAATATCTAAAAGTAGTATAAACCCCATTTTCTTTAAGAAAACCTGCTAATTCATCCCTTTTTTTTGATTGAATCCAATAAAAATAATAAGAGGATTTAAATTCAAAGTCATAATATTTATCATTAACTATATCTAACTCTTCAATTTTATTTAAGTTTTCAAAATAAAAATCATATATTTCTTTTCGCTTCATAAGATATCTATCAAGTTTCTGTAATTGAACATTGCCTATGGCTGCTGTTACATTATTCATAATAGCTCTTCTACCGTAATTTAAAATATCAAACTCCCACCATTTATCTATCCCATCATCAGAACTGTCAATGCCACTTTTTGTTTTAAGGGGTAATCCTAAATATAACAGCATTTTTGCTTTCTCAACAAGCTTTCTATTTTTTAAATATATCATTCCACCGTCTACTGTGCTTAATGTTTTCATAGCATCAAAAGACCAAATACCCATATCTCCAAGAGTTCCACAAGCTTTTCCTTTATAGAAGCTTTTAACAGCACATGCACTGTCCTCAATAATTATAATATTATTCTTATCACAAATTTTCTTTATAGGATCAAAATCTATAGGAAATCCGCCATAGTGAGTAAGAAAAACAGCTTTAGTTCTTTTAGTAATATGATTAGATATAATTTCAGCTGTAGGGTTAAGGGTATTTTTTTCTACATCGCAAAATACAATCTTTGCACTAGATTCGCTAATTGAACTAGCTATAGAAGGAAAACTAATTGATGGTAAAATTATTTCATCATTTTTATTAAAATTAAATAATTTTGATGCAAGAAAAATACCTTCTGTACAAGACGTAGTTGATAGAAAATTTTCGGGATTGGAATTTAGCGAATTTGCGAAGTTTTTTTCAAATAAATTTACTACATCTCCTTTACCAATCCATTTGCTTACAAAAACTTTCCTTATAGCATTTAAATCGTCTTCACCTAGTGATGGTTCAAATATATTAATCATATCTAAAAAATTATTATTTCTCTACACTTTCCCATTTTTTTGTTTTATGGTTGTATATTTTTAATATTTTAGCAGGGACTCCTCCAATTACTGAATATTTCGGGAAATGGCCTTTTACAAAAGAATTAGCACCAACAATTACATTTTTCTCTAAAATTGTGCCTGCCTGAATAGAACTTCCAAAACCAATAAAAGAGTTTTCTCCAATATATGTTTCCTTAACTATTTGTTTTTGTTCCATTATTGATTTATTGATTTCTAAATAGTCATTGTCTATATCGTTTATAAATACATTAGAAGAAATAGTAGTATTTTTTCCTATAACAATTTTACCGCCACAAACTAAATGTAAATTGTGGCCAATACTAGTATTTTCTTCGATAATTAGTTTAGATTTATTTCCATGTAATTCAATTCTTGATCCAGCAAAAACTCTAACCCTCTTGCTAATATGTATACGTCTACTCCCCTTTAAAAATAATGGAGTTCCAAAATATGATGAAATATGAAATTCCTTAAAAAACCATCTGTATATTAATTGACTTTTTGCATACCAGTAAAGTCTTATATCAAAATATTTCACTTAGTTAATTTTTTAATTAGTATTTTATCATTCAAATTATAATTTTTATCTCTAAAATGAAAGCCAATTAATTCATTTTCTAATAAATAATTTATAAAAGAATATCCGGATTCATTATTTAACTTACTATTTATAGCTTTCTCAAAAAAGTCTTTAGGTGTTGATTCTTTTTTATATTTAAATACACATTTAATTTTATCATAATAGCTATCACCTAGCACAACAACTTTTTTATTCATAAAAACTGCTTCAATACCAACAGTTGAATTATTTACAACAATTAAACTTGCATCATTAATTGATTTACAAAGTTCCATATTATCTACAACAATATTTTTTGACAAAATATAATCATATAGTTCAGTTTCATATCTACCTATAAACTTTGGGTGTTCTCTAACTACAAGATCATATTCTTTAGGAATATTTTCATAAGTCCATTTCAATATATCAATATGTCTAGTAAAATTAGGAGAGTTTAAAATCATATTTGCATCGTTAGGAACTTGAAGAATTAGTAAGATGTATTTCATGCTTCTAGTTCTAGTCTTTATTGAATTTTCCTTAAATAAATTATATCCAACCTCATTCCTAAGGTGATCTGATTTATAATTGAATAAATTATATAATACAATATCAAAAACTCTTAAATAATTAATCCATTTAATTTTAGGGTTCTTAACATTATTAATATTTGCATTATTTGGAGTAAAATCTACATCTCTAAAACTACAATCCTTATTTACACCATTTTCATCTAATATAGATGTTTCAAATGGTCCTTGTTCAAAGTACATAATTTTACAATTATTTAACTTTCCAGCATATTCTGCAGCTTTAATTATCAATCTTGTATCACCAGACAAATAAAGCTTGTTAATATTTTTTGATTGAATTAAATAATTAAATATGTATATATATTTTTTTGCAGCATTATGTAAATTTATTTCATTAAAAATATTTTGTATTTTTTCATACTTAATTATATCATTGATTGATTCTGTAGATATAGTCTTATTCTTTAGAAATTTATTATTAAAATTTAAAGGAATTCTAAATTTTAATAATAAATAAAAAATGCCACTCAAATAAATTGAATAAAAATAACTTTTACCATTTATAATCTTTGAAATAGAATGAAAAAATCTTGTATCATCAGCATAAAAAGAAATGAAAAGATTATTATTTTTTAAAATTGACATCAATTTTTATTTTATTATTTATTGATTTAGAGTCTACCGCTGTTGAAAAAAAAGTTATACCGTAATCAAAACTTATATTATAAAACTCAAATAATTCAAAAGGAAATAAATGATTAATGAATTTAACATCAAAAAATTGTTTTAAAAATTTATATTTTTTAAAATCTTTTTCTCTAGGGTGAGGTTTGAGATATATATCTATATTCTTGTTATTAGTTGTTAATTTAAATAAAGTTTCTTTTAATTTGATTAACAATCTTACTTCTTCTGCCCTAGTTATGTATCCATCCTCAAATAATGGTTGAGAAATTATTATTATAGATTTAGCATGAATGTTAAAATCAAAGTCAAATAAATCGTTTATAATCTTATCAAACAGAACAGAATTAGACTTAGGATTAGAAAATTCAAAATTAATTATTTTTTTAGAACTAAAATTAAACTCTCTGTTGTAAAGAAGATAATCAACTCTAGAATTAAAAAATCCTAAATAATAATGTCTTGTAAAAAAATTGCTAGTAAAGATTTTATTATACTTTCCGATATGTTCTTTTTGATAGCTTGAAAAACCGTCCTCTAGAATGTACAAGTTTTTCTTATTAAATAAATATTTAATAAAATGAAATCCAAATGAATGATGACAAGTATATATAACAAATTTTCTAGAAAAATTGAAAGGTAAAAAACAAATAAAAAAAGTAAATAATTTATTAAAATTAGAGGTTTTATTTATATAAAATACTTGATCAAATATTGATAATTTATTAAGTTTAGATCTTAAAGGTAATAGATCATTTCCTTCTACAATTAAAATGTATTTATTAGCTTCCTTTTCAAAATCAATCAGAAAAAGAATTTGATATAAATGATAAAAAGTTCTAACTCTTAATACGTAATTCATATAGTTTAGACAACGTTTTTAATAATAATAGTAATAGTAATACTGGAACAAAGTTTTGAAAAAATTTGAAGAATGAATCTCTTGGCGAATAAATAAAAGACATAAAAATAACAAGCCATAAAATTTTATAAAAAATATTCTGATTAGATAATTTTTCTAGCTTAAAAATGAAAATTAAAAATATTAGAAAAAAAATACTAAAGAACCTATGATCAAATAAATCATAAAACTCTGCAACAATTGAACTTCCTGTACCAAAACCAGCTAAATATGAAGGCTTGTTCAAATAGTATGTCAATTGGTTAGATAAGTAGTTTGATTTTCTTAATAATGTTATTGTTCTTCCCTGATTAAAAACATTTTCATCAACTAAATTGAATAATCTATTAAAATAGTCAACAATAGGGGTAAACAAATATGGGGTAGAATTATTTACAAATCCTTCTTCATTATACTCAATTAAAAATAATGAAACTTCAGCTGGAAGAGAAATATATTTAACTTGAGCAAATATTTCAAAATCATTTTTTTTAGAATCAGTAGATCTTAAAAATTCTATTAAAGTGAAAAAAATAAATAAAGAAAATACTATTGGAATAACTTTTCGAAAATTAATTTTTTTCAAATTATTTCTCACATACAAAAACAAAAAGAAAAACAAAAGTAACATACCTCTTTGACCCCTAAGTGAAAATATAATTAAGTTAAGAAAGAAAAATCTGGAATATTTATTTAGAGAATCTATAGATTTGGTAGAAGCTAAAAATATTATATAAATAGAATTATAAATAATTTGAAAGGTATTTGATAGATTATAAAGAAGATCTCCTTCAAACTCTCCTGTAAAAATATCTAGATAATTTCCAGTGCTAAGCGCCAGATTTAAGGAATAAATATTTAACATAAATACAAGTGGAGAAAACAACTTGAAGATAAAAGTTAGCAACTTATAAAAAGTAGAATCTTCATTAATTATATACCTTTTTTTGTTATTAAAAGTAAAAAAAGATACAGCTAACATAAAAGCTAATAAAATTCCTTCATTAAGAAATAAAAAAATATGTGCAGTTCTTAAACTAAGCGTAGTATGAAAAAACAAATTAGTCTCTAAAAAATTCGAAATATTTAAAAAATCTAATAAAATTCTTGAGCCAATAAATGCAAAATATGTGGTAAAGAAAATTGATGGTGAAGATCCCCAACCATTTTTTCTGATAGTATAAATAAAAATTAATAAACATGATAAAACATAGCTAGTTTCAAAAAAGAAAATAGAAAAATTCCAATTTTCATTTTCAATTATATTAAAATGAAAAAGATTTAATAAAA
>PAHI01000049.1 GCA_002705575.1 Fidelibacterota bacterium
AGTGACTTTGACGATAATAAAGCTAGAGACATTTTATTTAAAGCGAAAACTTTACAAAAAGAGATAGGCGAAATAGAAGAATCTAAAATAAGTGTAATGCCTATACAAACTTTAAAACCAATAGAAGGCTCAAAAGATCCTATAACTACTGCAGCTAATATAGCTCTTAATAGCTTAAAAGGTGGTACAGAAACCTTTAGTGATCTTGCTGGTGCTGACTTAAGAAATAAATATGCAAAAGAAATAAAGAATGATAAAATTAATTCTCTTGTGCCTACAGCTAATTTTTACGATGGAAAACATATATACCAACTAGTTTATACAAATGAAGACGGAGAGCTTAAAAAAGACTATGTTATAAAAGCATCAGACGATTCTTCAAATATAACTAATATTGCACAGTATTTAAGAAACACAAACACAGGTGATAGTGACATTGGAGAAAAAATGATAGCTTTTCCTATATTTACAAAATTTGCACAACTAAGTGGTATACAAGATGCAATTCCAGATGAAACAGGCCCACTACCAAACATACCAGGACTTAGCTCAGAAGCACAGCTAAACTATGTAAAAAAAGATATAGACATACCAGGTGCTGAAAGTATTCAAAAGATATTAAAAGTTGAAATAAACGAAAATGAAAATATTTACTATTTATTAGATAATAATGGAGACATTATGGTTGATAATTTTGAACAAGTAGTAAGTGCAAAAGATCTAATGACTTTAGGGCAAGAAGTAGTAAAATCTATGCAAAAAGTAAAATCACAGTAATATGGCAAATGGGAAAAATATAAAATTACCACGAATTTCTGATGCATTTGCCCCCCAAGATGCGCCCTTAGATCAAAACTTATTACCTGATCCTCCCAAATCTTCAGACATAAAACTGCCAAAAATAAGTGATGCTTTTGCCGCACCTAGAGATTTAGTAACACCAGGATTTGAAACCATATTTAATATATCTCCTGAAGAAAAAAGAGAAAGAGATGTTGCTAGAAAATATGGAGTTATGCCTGGGCGTGGTGTTAACATACAGGAGAGTGCAGCAGTAGCTCAAAGTAATTGGGAAAAGTGGAGAAATGGTTTTGGAAAAATGGTTGGTACAGCCGCCACTACATTCCTAGAACCATTTGCAGATATATTTGTAGGTATACCTACAGCTGCTATAACTGGTAGAGTTGCTGGAGTTTATGATAATCCTATTAGTAACACTCTTGATAATTTAAATGAGTATTTAAGAAGAGAATTACCTAATTATTATACACAAGCAGAAAATGATTATGGGTTTTGGAAAAGTCTTGGCACTGCTAACTTTTGGTCAGACCAAGGATTACAGGGCGTAGGCTTTTTAGCAGGCGCTATATTTAGTGGTACTTCAATTGCCGCTAGTAATGCTATAGGATATAGTGCAAAAGCTGCTAGTTTAGCTGGTATTAAATCATGGAGAAATGTAACTAATTCATTTAGATCTAGTCAGATTGGTAAAACAGCAGCAGAGTTATCAAAAGTAAGAGATTTACTAGGAAGAGTTAATTACTCTGCACAAGCAGCTAATATGTGGGGATCAGGTTTAGCCTCTGCTTTTGGAGAGGCTGGGATAGAGGCTAGAGAAACTCGTAAAAGATCCATAGACTTAATGAAAGAATTAAGAAGTTTAGGAGATGCTAGATATGCTGATTTATCTGATGATGAAATAACAGATCTTGCAGATACTGCAGGTAATGTAGCATTTTCTTTAAATACTGCAATTGTAGGGGGATCGAATATATATCAGTTTGGTAAACTATTTTCAAGATCATGGAAATCAACTTCTGGTAAATACCTAGATGATTTACTTGAATCTAAAATAGCTGATGGAAAACTAAGATATAAATTTAAAGATTTACCAAAAGCATGGAAAAAATATTATGAAGTAGTAAACTGGTTTAAACGTCCAGCAGCAGAAGCTTTTGAAGAATGGTCTCAGGCATCAATAAATGTAGCATCAGAAGATTATTTTGAAGATGTATTCTCTCCTGTGCCTTGGAAAGGACTAGAAGAACTTTTAGAGGGTAGTCTTGGTATAACTGGATCTCTTATGCGTGGGTATACAGAATCCGCAAAGACTAAGGAGGGGCAACAAGCTATATTTTTAGGGGCTCTACTCGGTAAATTAGGTGAAGCAGGTCAATCTTTTAGAGAAGATGGTATGTCATCTAGACAAGAGTGGTTAAAAACATATGATAGAACTGAACAACTAGCAAAAACTTTAAATTTATTAGAACCCGAAAGTAAACTATATACTTTACTTAGAGGCTTTAATGAGAGTGTTAAGTCTCAAGCAGAGTTAGATAAAGCATTAGAAGCAGGAGATATATTTAAATATAAAAATATACAAGATAGTGGTATATTTTCCTTAATTGATACCTTTATAGATGCAAATAAAATAGAAGACTTAAAATCTTTTCTTCAAGATATGGGTAAGCTATCTGAAGAAGAATTTAAAGAAGTTATAGGTATAGATCCTAAAACACAAATAAAATCTCCATCTGAACAAACTAGAATTATTGAAGAGAGAATTAAATTTATAGAAGATGAAAAACCTAGAATAGATTTATTTGTATCTACACTTGATGATACAGCAGATTTAGAAAAAGTAAATATTAGTAGATCTATTAGGTATTACTCTTATATGGCAGATACTTTAGATAAACGAGAAGAAGACTTAGCTCGAAAACTTTCTACTTTAACTGATGGAACAATAAACTGGGAAGGATTAAGAGGTTTTACACAGGACAGTGAAAAAAGAGTTAATGTCTTTGCTGAAATGCAAGAAGCGTTTTCAAAATCTGACACATTTGTAGACTTTATAACGACCCAAGCTAATGCATGGATGACAGATTTAAATAACCTGCAAAAACTTAGAGAGTCATATCTTGAAAAAATAGAAGAGGTAACTAGTTTTGAAGCATTTGAAAAAGTAAAGAAGGCTAGTAAAGCTGTTAATAATAATATAAAACAATCAGAAAATAAAGGGAACGTTGTAAAAAATGAAATTACTGTACAAGAAGAAGATTTAGCAAACGAACAATCAGAAGATTCTTCTGAAAAAGAAACATTAAAACCTGTAGGAACAAAACGCCAAAGAAAACTTGCTAGACTTCAAGCTGAAAGAGAAAAGAAAATTAAAAAATTAAAAGATGACCCTGAAGAAGGTACAAAGATAATACTTGCAGAAACAGAAGAACAGTTTAATAAACTGAGATCTGAAATGCAAGAACAAGAAAATAAAAGAATAAAAGCCCAAAAAGCTAAAAGTGACCAAAGAGAACAACAACAAAAAGCAAAAGAAGATGAAAAAAGTTTTGACACATTTAAATTTGTAAAACAAAGGGTCTCAGAACTTCTAGACGAAGAAATTGATGAGTTAGTAGCTGCAGAAGAAGCAGGAGTAGATTATGACCTAACTAGAAATGAAAAAATAGGAGACCTGCTTGCTGCAAATGATAATAAACCTTTAAAAGTTAGGTATAGAGGTAAGAAAGGTATTCTCTTTAAAGATTACTATACTATGGGAGAAACTGTAATAAAATTTGACAAAAGTGGTGTAGAATTAGTTATGGGGCAAAATTTAGACGAAGATACTTTAGCTGACCATGATATAGAATTAATGTTAGACCAAGGCGAAGTTATTTCTGAAGCTGATAAACAACCATTAGTAGAAGACGCAGGAATAGATGAGGGTAATACTGAATCTATTGAAGATAAAGAAAAAATAGTAGATTCAGATACATTTGAAGTAAATAGCGCAGACACTAAAGATTCTGCACAGATTTCTGCTCAAAGTAATATAGAAAATCCTACAAATGAGGATGTATCAGAAACAAATGATGAAAATAATAAGGGACAATCAGATACTTATAAAGAAGATACTACAGTTTCCTTATCTAATATGCAATCTTTAGCTTGGAAATCTGATAATCATAGGACTAATTATGGTCTTACAGACCCACCCAATCCTGATATAACAAATTTTTTAGAAAACAAAAACAATAAAGACGGTCTTGAGATTACATTTAAAATAGATTTAGATGATCCTCAGATTAAAGATATAAAAGAAATGCAATCTATTGCAGATAAGCTAAACCAAGGTAAATCTATAACAGAAGAAGAACTTGGTAAGTTAGCAATAGTTGCAGAAATAAAAGATAAAGACGGTAAAATATATAAAGCATATTTACATAGATCAGATTATGTAAACAAACATATAGAACCAACTAAAGAAGCACAAGAAGCTGCTAAAAAACTTAATATGAATGATCGAAAGATAATTTATAAAAATTGGCAGAATGGTAAAAGCACTAAAACTACAATAAAAGAAGTTACTAGAGGACATTTAGTAACTAATAAAGATATTCCTAATACACCAAAAGATAAAAAACAAAAAGTTAAAGATATATTAGATAAAGGTGAAACAGGTGTTGGCTTTATGCCACCTAAAATATCCATAGCAGCTAATGGTATATATATAGATGAAAATAATGAACAAACATTTAAAAATCTAAACGGTACATATTTAACACTTAAAAAAGACGATATTGATGGGGCAGTATTTATTGAAGTTACTGCAGCTAATGGGCAACCTTTCCCTTTAAGAGTATTTACAGAGGATTTAAATGAATATACCGCTGAATTTATATATAAATTATATAGACAAGCTTTACTAGATCATAATGGTGATATAACAAAAAGTATGAGTCTTGAGTTTTATAATAATTTATTATCTGAAGATCCAAATGCAGATATAATAAATAGCCTATTAATAGATGTAGTAGAACAATTTAGGCCATCTCAAAATGTGGGCCCTACTTACAGACAAGTATTAGATCTTCTTATTTTCCAAGGGCCTGGGACAAAATCAAAAGTTTCTCCTACACTTGTAGTAGGTAGAAATGAATTAAAATTTGGTGAAAAAAAATATGATACAAAAAAGGTAATAGATAATGAGTCAGAGATAGTATCCTGGTTGAAAAATAATAAAAGATATCATGTAAATAAAGAATTTATAAATAGTAAGGTAACAAATAATGCATATAATAATTGGCTAGTAGACAATAATATTATATACACGGATGCAATTGTTGGTAACACAACAACAGGGTCTTTATTTGTACAGCCTACAGTTAGATATAATCCTTTAAAAGAAGAAATAGAAAGTGAACCTAAATTAAAAGATGTAGCTCAACAGATAGACCCAAAAGATTTACCATCTGATTTAAAGAAAAGTTTAGATAAACAACAAGGTAAAGGTATTAATACTGATAACTTACAAAATCTAGCAGGAGTACGTACTCCATATGATATGTCAGACCAGGGTATACAAATTAGCACTGATAATGATTTAAAAAATTCTTTAGACAATCAAACTTGTAAATAATGGCGTGTAATTTTGTAATTAAAAATAATAAAGTAGAAAGTGCTACAACTAATTCAGGAAAACCCTCTGTATTATTTCCTCAGTTAAAGAATATAAATGATAATAACGATGAGTTAGCAAGAAACTTATATGCAGTAACTGAAACTAAAGAGTTTAAAGACTGGTTTAAAGGTTCTACATCTGTTAATAATGTAGGAGAGCCAGAACTTAGAGGTGAATTCTACACTAATAAAGAAGGAGAAACTTGGTGGGCAAAAGCAACTAATAAAAAAGATGGTACAGATAAATTTCCATTTGGTTTAAATAGAGTGGCAGGACTAACAGCAGCTCAAGTAAATGATATTGCAAACTTTACATATGCCTATATAATGAATAATGTTGAAAACTTAGAAAGTATAAATTATAAACAAGAAGTTTTAAACGTTATAGCAGGTTTAAATAATGAATATTTAAAGATAGGCGATACAAATAGATTAGCAATAATAAGTATTCTACAAGAAGATTTAAATTTTATAGGTAAAAAAGAAATAGATAAGAATTCTAAATTTTTAAAACTAATAGAAAATAGATTAAAGCAAGATGGTTTTGTAGAAACAGAAGTAGCTGAAGAAGAAGTCTCTGAACAAGATGCTACATCACCTATAAACATAAAAACAAAGTATTTAATGTCACCAAAGGGTAAAGCATCTGTAACATTTAAATTGATGCTTAGATCAACAATGAGTGATACTTTAAAAAATAAAACATTAGGAACCCCTGAAATTATAAACTATAATGATGTATATAATTTATTACTCAGAGAATTAGCAGGTGAATTACCGTCTGAAGAAAATATGGATGTATATGATATTTACATAGAAAAATTACGAAAACTTGAAACTCAATATCCATATTTAAATAATATAATAAATAGATTAGAAAAATCTCCGGATCATATAAAAACTCAGTTTGTAAATACACTAGCATTAGAAAAAATAATTTATACACAAACACTTTACTCGGGAAGTAAAGGAAATAGACAATACAAAATAGGTAAACCCAACTCACAAACACAATCTGAACTAATTAGAGATGAATGGACTGAAGCATTTAAATCTAAAATATTTAAGTACAATACAAATGCTAACCTTATATTAAATGATGATATAGATTTATCAAAAATAAAAGATAAGTATAAGAGAGTAATGGAGAATATTAATAATGTAATTAATAATAAACCAAAACAACATACTATAGTAAAACAAGTTACAGATTTATTTAATATGATTGGGATTGAAGTAAACCCTAAAGTTTTAACTTCTGACTTTTCAAATTTACCAGAATTATTAAAATTCTTAGCCCCATCTCAAGGAGGTATGGGGTATGTATTTACAACAGAAATACCTAAAATTATAACAGCATATACAGTAAGAGATAAAAAACGTAAAGATGTTATTAAAATAAAAGATATAGATTTGCCTATAAAAAATGAAAAATCTGTTCTTAAATTAGCAGAGCTCGAATCTAAATATAGAATTGAGTTATTAGATAATAGTGTTCTTGGCCCTGAAGGTTCTATGTATTGGGGATTTAATGATTATAGTTGGATGTCTCAAGTATTAGATACAATAGAAAAAGATCCTAGTTATTTAAATAAACTAGCTAGCATACCTTATAATGCAAATTCTGAATGGATACAGCACTTACAAAATGAAGGAACTATATCAAGATCTATCTTTATGCAAATGAAAAAAGATAGTAAATATACAGGTTTAAAATATTTTAATTTACAAGAAGCAGATCAACTAGCCGATAGAATATCACGGGTTGCAAATGGAGAACATATACTTATGACTCCAGGTAATTCTAGAACTTTATATACTTTAAAATTATTTGAAAAAAATGGTAATGCTGTTTATAATAGTAGTGATGTAAATATTACATACAATAAAGAAAAAAATAGTTATGATTTTGAATATTTAAATGGTAATGAAAATAAATTAATAGAAAGATTTAAAGGGTATATACTAGATGAATTTGGTGCCATGGATACCGCATATCAACATGTTTTTGAAGGTAAGCTACCTAAAGATAAACAAATACTTTATTATCACTATGATGAAACTGGCAATGAAAGAGATACTAATGGTGTTCCAACTGGTAATGCTTTTAAACATACTCTATTTCCAGAATTAAGTTATGGAGGCAGCGAGTCAAAAGGGTTTTACTATACCGCAGGAGAAAAAAGAGGCAAACCTATATATGATAAAGAGATGCTCTCTAATGAAAAAATTGTAAATTTAATAAAAAGACAATTTGAAAAATATGCTATAGAACAAATAAATATTGCAGTAGAAAATGAATTAATAACAAAAGATCTTACTAAAAATCAACAGCTAGCAGCGAATATACTTAGTAAAAGTCATTTTAATAATTTAGGAGATTTATTAATTGGAAGAGTAATGGCTGACTATGTATACTCAAGTATTGTAGCTAATGTAGAATCTACAAAATTATTTTTAGGAGATATTAGATACTATAAAAGTTTAGAAGACTTTCCAAAAAGATCTAATTTATACACTACAGCAGTTACTCATATGCGATTTATAAAAAATCAAGTTAATCCTTTATACTTGCATGCAACAGTTAATGACATAATAGCACCATCAAAATACCTACAAGATAGAGAGGGATATGATAAAATAAATATATCCGATGCAACTACTTGGATTACCCCTGAGTTACAAAAACAAAGAATGAAAGGCTTTGGGCAATGGACTCCTGAAGTAGAAGAAGCTTATGAAAAATTAATGGCTGGTGAATTACAAACATCAGATATACTAAAGCTTACGCCTAGAAAAGGAACAGCACGGGGTACTGAGTTTAAAAATGGTATGCATGTACCATACAGAGAAAAAACTGCAGAAGTTGTATTATGGCCAGGACTTATTAACGACTCTAGTTTAAAAAAATTGTATGATGAGATGCAAAGACAAGAAAAAGATTGGAAAGAAATAAATG
This sequence comes from Fidelibacterota bacterium, assembly GCA_002705575.1. Next base: position 8,423 of record PAHI01000049.1, read on the forward strand.
GGTCAGATATAGGTATGTCAGTATCTGTAGAATCTGCAATTAAAGTAGGTGCAGGATTAAGAAGTAAAATAGATAATGACGCAGGAGATATAACAGATGAAATTACTTTAAATCCAATTGAAAGATCACATTTATTATATGGTAAACAACAAGAAATACCTACAAAAGGTATAAAACCAACTACATTTGGATCTCAGCTAAAAATAAATATACTAGCAGATATAGATCCAGATGCAATGATAGGAAATATGACAGGAGCAGAGTGGAGACAAGCTGTTGAAGATTTAGAAATTGACATATCTAATTTGGGTAAAAAAGAGTTTTTTAATAGATATGGTATAGATAAAGATTTAAATATAAATGAAGATAAACTTAGAGCTGAATTAGTAAAGCAGTTATCATCGCAAGAATTTGTAGATAATACATTAGTAGAGGGATTACAAAATGGATTAAAGTTTGACTCTATATTTCAATCAAGAAGAAAATTACTAAATCTTTTAGCAAAGGAACTTACAAATTCTACAGTAACTTATAAAACTATAGGAGCCAATAAAGTTCAAATAACTTCATTTGGTTTAGGTAAGGTGGAAGGAACTCAAGATTTATCTGAAGAAACAAGATCTAAAATAAGATATTTAACTAGCGACGAACTTAAACCACCAAGAATAGAAAATAATAAAGTTATTTTAGGAGATATATTTATACCATATTCTTACATTGAATCTATCCCAGGGCATGAAGCAATGTCAGATAAAGAGTTAAAAGAAAAAATAGGTAAAAATGTACTAACTGTAGTTGGGTATCGTATACCTAATCAATCTTTAGCTTCAACTGATGTATTAAATATTGCTGGTATATTACCTAAAGAGGCGGGAGATACCGCTGTAGTTTATTCAGAAGTAACAGCTAAAACAGGTAGTGACTTTGATATTGATAAATTATTTATGCTAATACCTAATGTAGAGTATAATAAAAAATCTGGCAAACTAGAGCTTATAGAAGGTGATAGTAAAAAAGCTTTAGAAAACGAAAGAATTCTTTTATATAAACAATTATTTGAAACAAGAGAACAATATCCTAGAGTAATAAAATCTATTGACACACAAAAATTAAAAACTGATGCAAAAGATTTAATTAAACTTGCCGATGAACAAGATAAATTTGATGGATTAAAAATGTTTACTGGGCAGTTTCAACAAGAATTAAAAACAAGATTTTCTGCAGGAGCAGCTGGAGTTGGTGCTGTAGCTAATAATACTATTGATAATGTTTTAGGACAAATGTCTAATTTAGATGTACCAGATATAGGTTTAGGCAAAAGAATTAAAATAGGTAATGAAACTAGAACTGTATTAAATAGCTTAAATAGAATAGATGGTGATCTTATATCAGAAATTTTATCAGGGTACATGAACGCATTTGTAGATATAGAAAAAGACCCGTACATTACTAATATAAACTTTGTAAAACCTGTAATGAATGTAGCATTTTTACTATTAAGATCTGGGGTAGATCCTAAATGGGTTAACTCCTTTATTAAACAGCCTATTATTAGAGAATATGTAAAAAGAACATTCAAAGGTAAATCTCAAATATTAAATAACAGACCAATTTCTGAACAAAGAATATTAAATGGTATGGGATCTAGAGGTATAGAAATAAATGAAGTAGAATCTACTTTAACTCTAAAAAACTTAAGAAGAGGTATAGATAATAAAATATTAGATAATACATATCAAGATGCAGTTTTATCATACTTTAAAATATTACACCCAATTGGTCAAGCTTTATTTGAACAAAATCTTGCATCTAAAGTGCATACAACAGGCACAGGGCAAGATTTACTAGACTCATACTTAACCTTAGCAAGAATACAAAATGTAATAGACAAAGGAATTGTTCAAAATTTTGAAGGTAAATTTGATAACAATAGAATGATGGGGGCATACTTAAATAATGGGCCATCATTATTTTTAGATTTATTTTCAAAAAAGTTTTTATTTAAACATTTAGAAGGTGTAAATATGATAGTAGAATCTTTACTTGGAGATTTTAATAAATTTGATTATAGAACTAGAAGACAAATTGAAGATTCAATGTACTCTTATATGTATAGTTCCCATAAGTTTAGTAGTTCACTAGAATCTTTACTGTTTGATACAGCTAAATCTAAATCTTTAATACCAAGATTTTTAAAAATGAAACAAAATAATCCAGATAGTATATTATTAAATGTATTATTAAAACATAAAAAAGGTTCAAACATAGATGGTGTATATAAACAGCCTAGCCAAATATACTTAGCTAATAGTAAAAATATGCCACAGGATGTAATAGAAGGAGCTAAAGCAGAATGGGAAAATTTTTTAAATTCTAAAGATAAAAATGAAAGACAGTTTTTTAATGATTTAGCGTCTTACGCATACCACACATCAGGGTTTAAAAATGGACTTAAAACATTCTATAATTTAATACCTACTACGTGGAATCAAGAAAATGGTTTTAATAAAACTGTTCAAGAATTGGAAGATTCATACCCTAATCAAATAGCTATGGGTTTAGAACAACTTATACAACATGAGTATACAAATCAAAAATTAGCGCCTAGAGTTTTTTTTAAACAAATAACTAAAATATCAGA
>PAHI01000050.1 GCA_002705575.1 Fidelibacterota bacterium
AATTCTCTGATTCTATCTATTTCTGGAGCCAATTGCTGTAGTAAAGAATCCCTAAACTCATAAGGTTTCATTCCAGAAAATTCAGCAAAATAAGATAATGCTCCTAAAGCATCCCCATTTTGTAATTTACTTCTAAAAGTATCAATATACTGATTTACTTGTGTTACATCTTTATCATGTGCTTCTTTATTTTTTGTATATTGTATTTTTTCTTGATTTAATTCATTGTATCTTTTATCAAAAGGTATTTTACCTGAATAATTATTTAATAATTCTTGTAAAGATACATCTACTTCTTCTCCATCTACTTTATGCTTAAACATAGTTTCTGCTGCTATCTCATTCTCATCTTCACCGTATTTACCCATGTATTTTTTAATTTCTTCCTGGATTTCAGCATCTTCTTGATCCTCTTTAGATTCCTCAGAATCCTCTTTTGCTTCACTTTTCTCTGAAGCTTGAGGTTGCTCTTCTTCTCCCTCATTTTTTTCTTTATTTGCATCTAAAGCCTCTTTTAATACGTCACTATCTGACCTATTATCTGTAAGTTCATCTAAATCATCAAATGATAATGCATCTGCATTAGCCGCTTGACTATCATCTACACTTACTTCTTCATTAATTACTTGTTCATTCACTGCTTCATCACTCATTTTTTATCTCCCTTTTTATTTAATGAATATGGTTCTGCTTCTTCATTTTGTTCTGTTCCTGGCACTATTTCATTTACTTGCTCTCCTCTATTAGATTGTCCCTGTACTATTAACTCCATGTGCCTGCTAGATCTAGGTACAAACCCTTGTGTGAATATAGGAAATAAAGGTAATTCGGCTAATTTGGCTTCAAATAAAGGATTAGCTTGAGCTTTTTCTATCATAGCAAATTCATGTATTCCTATATGTTCTAATATTTTTTCTCTTATTTCAGGAGGACATTCTTCTTTAAACGTTCTTTTTTGAATTTCTTTTACATGAGTTTTCCAATGTATAATATGATCTTCATAATCTTGAGGATCTTCACACACTCTACCTGCCATCATGTCTTCATTTTCTGATTCAGCAGCTCTAACTGCAGCAGTAATTAATGTATTCATTTTATCAGTATTGCCTAAGTCTAATAAATCAATCCATCTTTCATTGGATAATAAATCTGGCTTTAATTGCATAATTTCTACAATTCTTTGAATTTTTCCAGCTTTACTTTCTGGAAGAGCTGATCCAACTTGTACTCTAATATCATAATCTTTACTAAGATTTGCTGTATCAAAATGTCTAATAGAATATTTATTATCTTTACCTACAATTCTTAACATTCTACCATCATCTGTTTGATAATAATCTCCTGCTACTGCTATAGTCTTTTTTGCTACATTTTGAATTAAACTGTTGTGTTTTGCTACATCTGTAGTAGCTCTTTCTTGCTCCTGTTCATTTAAAAATTGTAAAGCCACGCCAGCAGTAATGCCCTTAGGAGGAGTTCCCCTAGATACACCCTGTACTCCATAAACTTGTCCCATCTCATCTTTTAACATGTCTCTAAATTGATAAGCCTCTGGGGGATTTGGTCTAGTTTGGAGTAGTTGAGGAGCCATTGGTCCCTGATACTGTACAATAGTACTATCATTCCCAAGGCTTTCAATTTTACAAGCCCCCCTCGGCATAACCCATTTAGCATGACCTGTTAAATAGATATTTTTTGCCAAAAGTGTTGATAAATTATTATGCATATTTTGAATTGGTCTAATCATTTCATAAGAAGATACACCATTTAATACTTCAGGTATATCCATATCTGTTAATCTTTCAAAAGGTAGCCCTCCATGAGAATAAGGCAATACGTTTTTTTCAAGAATAACATCTTTTGTAAATTTTATATAAGATCCTTCAGGACAATATTCTGTAACTTTATGAAAAAATTCTATTGTTACAGTTTCTTCTTCTAAAAGTTTATCTGTTAAATCAGATGTATCAAATAATTTAGTATTTTTTTCAGATTTAATTTTTTCTTTCAATTCAGGATACTTTACTTTTAAATCCTCTGTAGGCTCTACTTTAATTCTAAAACAATATTCTACATCTTCTAGTTTTCTTTTTCTTTGTAAAAATACTCTCCAAGGAACTTCTATTTCATATTTAATATCCCCAATTTTTACTGGAATATCTTTGTCAATAAATACTTCCTTTCCATCTTTATCTAAAGTAGGCTGTCCATCAGGATTAGTTAATAATAAATCTCTACCTGAATCTCTTGCAGCTACATATATAGGATGTAAATCACCTTTATCTTTATCCCATTCTATAAATAAATAACTTTCTCCAAATATTCTAGAATATCTTTGTGTTTTTTGTAATAAAGCATCCATATCATATAAATACCATAAATGATTTATAAGATGTTTTACTGCTAATGCAGCGTTTTTATCAGAATGTTCGTCATTAGTTGGCAAAATATCTACACTAGGTTTAATTCTACACATTTGAGAAATTTTAGTTTCAGTCATATCATATAAATGATTAACTACAAATTTATTTACTTTATTTACATTAATTTTATCATAGTTTCTAGGAACGCTTCTATTTAAATCTTCTTTTAAACCTCTATAAGAAGTTAAATTTTTTCTAAATACCCTATGTCTATCTAATGATTGCTTTTCTAAAGCTTCCATAACAGTGTTTAACCAAGTAAGTATTTCCTTATCTTTTTTATCTTTAACACTATGATAAGGTTTTATATTACTTCGTTGATCATGAGCTGTATCTAATTCATCAAAAAAATCACTCATTTACACCATCCTATACTCATCTTCATTTTCTTCTTTTTGCTCTTCATTTAAATTTACTATATCTTTTTGGTTAGAGAATGCTGGATCTATGGCTTCATTGACTGGCATAAATTGTACTGAATGTGTTGCTTTCTCCAAACTCTTTGCCAAAATAATGGCATACATAGATAATATTACACCAATTACACCCAAAATGCAACCTAAAAGTGATGTAATAATTAAAATTTGTTTAATATCAAGCATTTAATCCTCCCAAGGCATTATATCAAATGTCCAATCTTCGTTTTTATGGAATTCATTATAATCGTCTTTCATTTTATGGTATCTTCTATCGTCGTCATTTTTTTGTTTAAGCATTTCCATAACTTCTACCATATTATAATTAGCTGCAGCATTTAAATATCTCCAACAATCAATTAAATGATCATCTCTTTTTGGTATTTCCCCTTTATCATTTTTAGTATATCTCATACATTCCCATTTTAATTTTTTACATCTATCTGATATTTTTACTAATTTATGTAACATTTGATCTTTAATTAAACTTAATCCATGTTCTTTTTTATTCATATGTTTAGCAGTGGGTATAAAATATATTCCATATTGATGCATAATTTCTGTTGAAAACCAAGCTGCTGCTTCATCATATATTTTACACCAATCGTCTTCTACTGAAGATCTAGGATAAAACTCCATCATTTTATTGTCAATTCTAGGATATATAGATCTAACTGTTGTATTTTCTTGATTAGTTTCATATATTTCATCAAGTAAATACAAAGTTTTAGTATATGGATTAATACACCCAAACAATACAGCAAAACAAGTAGTTGATCCAGGGTCAGTTACACAAAACCAATCCATTTTTCCTGCATCTCTACTTATTTCTGACATAAGTTTATTATGTTCTATAACATAATTTTCTCCAAACATTGGAAAAATAGCGTTTCTGCCTCCTGTTGCAAATTTTCCGAAGTATTCTCTTTGAACGACATCTTCTTCACCACGAAGCCTGAGTTTTTGGATTTCACGGTCAATTTCATCCCTAGGGGTGAATGGATTATCATAAGATGTGGCGATAATATGGAAACAGTCATTCCTCTCTTCACACTCTTCTGCAAACTCAATGTATTGATTTGCATTTCTATCTCCTGGTTTAGGGGGTGTACCAATAATTACTAAAGGTGCTTTCCTAACAATTCTATTAGGATTCATTTCATTATGAAATTGTGTATGAAAGACTTTAAATTCATCATACACCACAAAATCGGGCGTTAAGCCGTTTGCGGCTGCCCAGTTTTCAGAACCAACAATTTTTATAGTAGATCCATTTTTTAAAGTTAACCTAGAATCTACATTAGATACATGTTTAATATATTTTCTTAAAGGTTCTTCTCCTCCAGGAACAATACGTCCCATATCATCTCTTTCTCTACCAAATTGAACAAGTCTAGAATTATGCCAAATAATTTCTCTACCGTGAGATAGTTCGGGAGTGATATAGTAACATGTTGATCCAGGATTTAATAAAGCATGTCTCCATAATAAATATATTGCAAAATCTGTTTTGCCCCATTTTCGCCCACATTGTATAAATAGAGTGTTTACATCTTTTTTAATAAGAGGCATCCCCACCTTGACTTGACCAGGGTGAGGATTCCAATTTGAATGCAAATCATCCATTATTTGGAGATATAATTTATCTGAGGGAGATAAACTAATAATACTCATATTTAAAATGTCCTGGTATAAGAGGACAGCCTGAATAGTAATATTTTTTATTAATTTTATATCTTTTAGCAATAAGTTTAGAAGAACATCTTAAATAAACTGCACTATCTACGAATCTTTCTTTTATACATCTTTCATTAGAACACCACCATTCATCTTTAGACCGTTTTCTATAATTTTTTAAAGAATAGTCCATTCTAGCAGAGTTTGCTTTTTCTAAATCAGAGACTATATTTTTCCATAATTTTAATTGAGATTCAACTTCTCCATTATTAAATTGCCCAAAAAAGCCGCCCCTTGCCCTATGTATCATAATTACTCCATCTCCTTTTGAAATATAACGATTTCCAGGGCAAGCTTGTAAGATAGAGTGTGCCATTGAGGCAGCAAACTTAGCTACACAATGAACTTTTTGAGGAATAGATTGCATTAAATTAATAAAAGACATTCCAGCATATATAGAACCTCCTGGAGAATCTAATATTAAATATATTTCAGAATCTATTCTAGTTTTTGCACTTAGTTGTAATAATTCTTTACCTACATTTGATACACTATTAAAAGTAACAGCTCCTTTTAAAGTAACAGTATTATTTTCTGTTAATTGTAAATAAGCAATTTCTTCAGTAACACATTCTTCACAATCACTCTTCGCATTTACTCCCAGACTTAACATCATCAGAAGTAGAATTAGTAATAGTTTTTTCATTGGCAATCTCCCTGTAGTTTGCATCCTCTAAATAAAAAGGATCACATTTTAGTTTATTTTTCAACTCTATTACAGTTGAAGGTTTATGTTCTGCGATAATGTCAGTAGGTCTGTCATCATCCAGCCTTATAATTTTATCTATTTCTGATACAATATTAGTTAACATTCTAGCTTCATGGATAGAGGGAGGGTTCGGGCGATTTTTCAGATCTTCTATTGCTCTGTCAATGCAAGCCAAAGAATTTCCAGTTAATGATACTAGTATTGCTTTTTTATTTTCAGTTAATTCTTTTAATAATTCATTTCTAACTAGATTTCTTTCTTCTTTCCATTTATTAGTATGGTACAATAAAGATCTATATTTAATACCTGTAGCTTCAGCTATTTCTTTAACTGGTCGAAATGCCATAAACATTTCTTTTGCTTCTGTTAATTCATATTTACTCATATACTAAACAAATATTTGGTTAACTCTCTGTTATCAGAAAGCATTTGCATAAACACAGGGGATAAAATTCTTATAAGATTTTCTTCTTTATCACTACCAGAAAATTGAAATATAGAATCATATTTATCTTCGCCCGCCGCATGCATAAGTTCGTGAAATAAGGTTTCTCTTTCAATTTGAGAATTTGGGGATCTATATATAGTAATTATTTTTGTCATAGGGTCAGTTTTTCCGTACATTTCTTCATTCTTTTCTTTTGACCATTCTATTTTCCATACATAAAATCCAATTTTTACTTTTCCTGGCTTTTTCATATTTATGATGATATCATATCTTTTTTTATTTGTCAACTAGGATTAATTTAGGACTATTTTTAATTCACTGAAGTTCATTAAAAATTAGCCCGCCCGACATTGCATATTCAATAGGTTGGGGGCGTCTAGTTGGGGGAAAAATAGGGGGCTAAGTATATACTTTTATTTATTTTTTCGTATATATTGGAGGGGGGTCCATATCGCAAGGGGGTGGCACAGAGTTTGCATATACACTTATCGTGCCAGGATGGAGAGTGGGTGGCTATAGGTGTCCTATCGTGGGTGGACTTGTAAACATTTCATTATGCATTTTTTACTTGCAATTCTGTTTCATTGTGATATATTTAATCCAACATAAGGAGGCAATTATGTTTTTAACACAGAATAAGAAGATTAAGGCAATGCAGCAGATTGATGGTTTAAAGACGTTTAATTTCGGTATTACTGCTTTAAAGTCATGTCCGTGGGCGGGTGAATGTGCTCAGTTTTGTTATGCTCAAAAAGGTACATATATGTGGAGTAATGTTAAACCAGCATTTGAGAGGAGACTTGACGCAACTAAAAGAGATGATTTTGTAGATTTAATGATAACAGAAATAAGGAAGAAAAAGGCTAATAGGATAAGGATACATGATAGTGGTGATTTTTATAGTTTTGAGTATTTTAAGAAATGGATGGAAATAGCTAAGAAATGCCCTGACGTGCTATTTTATGCATACACCAAATCATTACCAATTGTTAATTTAACTATAAAACCTATTAATTTAAAGATTATTCAATCATATGGTGGCAAATTAGATCATTTAATAGATACTAGCAAGCCACATGCAGTTATTTTTGACTCAAAGCAGGAATTACTTGACGCAGGTTATCTTGACGCAAGTAAAGATGATACTATTGCAGCAAAAATAGGTAATATTAAGATAGGATTGATTAAACATTAGGAGTGTAAAATGTATCTACTATCTAGACTTGCAGCAATTTTAGTGTTAAGTTTATTTATCTTTGGTCGATGCGATAAAAAAGCATCATATAACAATAGGAGTAAATATTATGATAAATGTAAAATGTCCAGTAACTCAAGTAAATGCAAAGAATACCTTAAGCAAAGATTACAAGTTTCAAAGCACAGACGATTTAATAGAACTAATTGAGTCACATGGCTTTATTTGCGATAGAAATGGTATTCAAAGAGCAGGAATAAGAAAAGAAGAAAATAGAGGCTTTCAGAGACATCTTATACCCTTTGATATTAAATTAGAGGATAGATTTAAAAATAGATGGCATTTGCCTGACAGTAAATTTAGGATCATTGTAATTAATTCACATAATGGCAGAGGATCTTTACAAATAAAATTAGGAGTTTATCGGTTTGTTTGCCAAAATGGTTTAATGGTTGGGGATACTATTACAGACTCTAGGATACCACATCGAGGTAAGAACTTTGAAGGTAAGGTTAAGAAGGCTATCAATAATATTGTAGATAGAATCAATATTATAAAAGAAACTATTTTAAAAATGAATGATAGAATTTTAACAGATAATGAAAGAATTAGATTTGCTTATGAGGCTACTGGTTTGAGATGGGATAAAGCTTATTCTCCTAACTATCAAGGAGGTGTAACAGTGTCTTTTGAAAAGTTATTATTTAGTTCTAGACCTAAAGACGCGGGCAAGGACTTGTGGACTGTATTCAATGTAATACAAGAGAATTTAATTAGAGGTGGAATTGAGGTTGAGAGTAATGGCAAAATTCGCCGTTCTAGTGAAATTAAATGCATCCATAAAAAAACTACAATTAATCAGAAATTATGGGAGCTTGCTAATAAAGTTATGGTAGCATAATATTAACGGCACTGGGCAACACTAAAGGAGAATACCTTTGTTTTTCACCTTTACACCCAATATTAACTGCTCAGTGCCTTTTTTAAGGAAACAAATGGAAACAATAGGATATATTTCAGGGATCATGTTAGCATTGTGTGGGTTACCAGAAGCAGTCAGGTCTATTAAAAATAAAAGGTGTGACATTGGATGGGGCTTTTTACTATTATGGCTTGGAGGCGAAGTAGGGCTTTTAGTTTATGAGCTTCAGACAATGGCAATGCCTAGATTAATAAATTATGGATTGAATATAGTGTTTATTAGTATTATGATTTACTGGAAACTTAAAGTTAATAAATGTGATTTTTGTATTAAACCTTGCGGTAATGCTTGGTGTGTAACAAAGGAAAAATAAATGTCTAAGTTAGATGAGGATACTTTATCAGAAGTAATTAAGAATATTTTGGAAAGAGATGAGTTTGAGGGTGCCGACGAAATAACTACTATGGGTATTATTGATATTATAGAAAGTAGTATTGTAAACTATAATGAATTAACAAAAAAGAAAGTAAACAGAAAGTATAAAAATAGGGGCAAATAATGAGTAATACAAGAAAGAAAGCTGGGCGTAAAATTACTTTGCGAAACAGAAAAAAGAAAGGTAAACCAGTTAATATAAAGAAAATTGAAACATTGGAGGAGGCATTAGAGAGAGGAATAAAAATAGAAACTTTAACGCCGATCTCTCATCAAGATAAATTAAACAAAGTGAATGCGGCAATAACTAAACAGTATAGAATGGAAATTAGAAAAAATGGAGTTATTGAATGAAAAAGTTACTATTAATTTTATTTATGGTAGGGTGCGGTGCTAAACCTATAATACCTGAAAGAATTACAGTAGATGCCCCAGAGGAGATTACTGTAAAGCATGAAATCTCATGGTCATTTGTAGATGAGTATTGTACCAATATAGCAGCAACAAACAATCAACTAGAGGAGTGTGTGAATGAGTTTATTGAAAAATTCACGGTCAAGATCGATGTGTAATTGCGCAATAGGTGCAATGAGAGAATGTAAAGCAAAAAGTGGAAAGGTTTATAAATATACAGAAGAAGACGTCATAAGAACGTGGCGTGTAATAACAAAAACAGAAGAGGGATTGTGTCCAGATTGTGGATACTACCCATTGGAGGTACCGTATGACAGAGTTAGAGAAAATGTTACTGGGGTTCAAGCAAGTATGGGAACTAGAAAAAGAGGCAAGGGAAAAGGCTAGAAAGGAATTGGAAGAATCTCTATTTCAACCTGAATCAGATAAGAGTCCCCAAGATTCTTTGAAGAGTGAAGAGAAGTAATGAATTTATCATCTATATTTATATTAGATATTATAATGTCGTTGATAAGTCTACCATTATATCTTTCTTCAAAAATGTTGTCTTGCACTAACTTTTCAATGTTAGTTAAGTCCATAGACCGCTTGGATATGCCGCCGGCTTTGGTGAGGAGAATTGACTTTGGATAATAAAAATGATAAGATACTGCTAAAGAGTGTTTTTTGGAGTCAAATTTCTCTGTTATCTTTGCCATTAGTTTTTGAATCTTTGGATCTTGGAGTTGAAGAAGAAAGTTCTCTCTCCATTGTCTACACTCTTTTGTTAATTGTCTGTTTCTGTAATATGCTTTATTTATGGAATAGGGAGGAGAAATGATTTTAAAAGATATCTTCATGAGGTTATTTTATCACAAAAAGAAAAAGGAGGCAAAAATGATTAACCCTAAAAAAATGGGGGATAATGAAAAAAGTATTAAGTTATTAATTAACAATCTGGAAGCTTTGGCTATCAGGTATAAACCTTTTTTGGAGATGTGCCCAACAGAAACGGCTTTTGGAGAGCTTCAAAACCTTTTGGTACAGAATATAGAGCTTTTGTTGGTGGAAAGGCAGCACGAGGCAATTACGTGTCTTATAAAGGAAGGAAAGGCTAGACCTGTTACTAATCATTGGTATATTATTAAGGGGAAAAAAGCTTGACAGAGGGATTACTATATTGTATACTATTACGTAGAGACTATATAGTACTATATTGTTATAACTATATAGGTAAACACAGATAGGGAGGATAAGTTATGGGATTTATATTTTATATCATGGGAATAATGATTTTGTATGATGCGGCGAAGCCTAGCCCCACCACTACTTTTATTGTAAACCATTGTAAAGTGGTTAATAGGGACCAAGCGGGGTTACATATTAGGTGTAAAACAGGACCAAAGAGGACCATGAGAACCAAAAAGAAAAGGGACCATCGGAACAAAAGGGGACCAGGACCCAGACCAAGACATAGACCTTTGCATAATTACAAAATATAGTATAATATAAATTTATAGGGAGGAATATGAATATATATAAGCATCATGCGCCCAAATTTCTAAATAAAGGGTACTCTGTTATACCAGATAGAGGAGGGCAGAAATTACCTGCTATCAAGGAATGGAGTAAATACTGTAATCAGCATCCTACTCAGGAAGAGTTTAATGAATGGAGTCATAACTTACCTAGTACTAATATTTCTGTATGTTTGGGAGAAGCATCAGGAATTGTAGCACTAGATTTGGATTGCACAGATGACGCAGTAATTGATCTTATTAAACATATGCTTCCTCCCTCTCCAGTTGAAAAGAAGGGAACCAAGGGTTGGACTAGATTTTACAAGTACTTACAAGGTCAGAAAACAGAACTAGTAAAGCATAATGGAGAAGTTGTCATAGAACTTTTGTCCACAGGCAAGAAAACTACTATTCCTCCTAGTCAGTTGAAAGGTCTGAATTATGAATGGACTGGCGAAAAAGAACTATGGGAACTTTCTCCTTCTGACTTACCTACCATACCTATAAACCTTTTAGCCCAAATTAGGAGTAAACTAACCCAGCATTTTCCTGATTCATATATAGAAGGAACTAATATAGTTAATGGTAGAAATGATGAAATGAAACAGCTAATTGTTAAATTACAAGGTAGTGGGAACACAGTTGATGATATTATAAAGGAAATGATAAAGTTAGATGAAACTTTTAACAATTCTTTATTCTCAGATCCTACTGAAAACCACCACACTGAAAAATATACAAATGCTGGAAGATTTTATTTTTCTGTATTAAACTCAATTAACAAAGAAAATTTGATTAAAAAGAAAGTTTATGATATACCTATATTATCAACTTCTGTAAGTGAGCCAGATAAGGAGGCACTTTTAGTGGGAAAGTTACAAAGCAAGGGAATAAACGTAATGCCAAAGGCAGATTTACCTACACCAATAGGTGCCCTTGCTGTAATTCAGAATTGGATATTGGATAATTCATATATTAAGCAGCCTGCATTTGCTTTTTCTGCAGCTCTGTCAGTATTGGCAGTTGCTATAAGTAGAAAATTTGTTTTTGAAGGAGTATGCTCTAACATGTATATATTAAATATTGCACCATCTGGGGCAGGAAAGGATGCGCCACAACAAAAGGTCAAGGAAATATTTTTTGATATTAAAAAAGACCACTTACTAGGTGCAGGGGATTATGTTAGTGATGCTTCTCTTACAGACAGCTTGGGTAGTAATGTAGTAAGGTTAGATATCATTGATGAGGCGTCAGGACTATTAAAATGTGTTAACCAAGGAGGGGCAACATATAATAATAAGATGGCAGACATTTTAGCAGAATTGTATACATCTTCAAACTCTAAATTTTTAGGTAGACAAACTGCAGCGGGAAGACAGGGAGAGGCTTACCGTCCAAATGTTAACTTACTTTGCTCAACTACTCCTGCAGGTTTTTCAGAGGGAGTAACAATGAAATCTTTAGAGAAGGGATTACTAGGAAGGTTTCTCTTTTTTAAAGGTGACTATGATGCTCCAGCTAACAGAGTTAAAGCACCCACTAAACTACCACAAAATGTATTAGATATGATAGATCATTGGTGCGGCTTTAAGCCCAGCGGGGGCAACCAACTAGCTGGAATTACTCAGGAATTTCACCTAATTGAGGCAACCCCAGCAGCTCATGAAGCTTTAGAAAAAGTATTTAGACATTTTGATGACATGAGAAGAAGTACAGATCCTACTCATTCTTTACTACCTTTAATAAGCAGGATGTATCAACAAATGTTAAAAATAATTATGGTACATGCTGTGTCTAGATGCAATAAAGAATTACCTGTAGTAAATGAAGTAGATGTAGAATTTGGGCATAAAGCTATATTATATATTTTTAATGTTGCTAGAGAATTAATTTCTGACAATGTATTTTCTGGTTCTATGGAAAAAAATGTAATGAAGGTATATAATATAATTAAAGCTGCGGGAGCAGAAGGAATTAGCAGGAAACAAATTTATAGAAAAACAAGGAACTTAACCAAAATGGTAAGGGATAACATTTATAATGATCTATTAGCTAATGAACAAATAGAGCAGTATAACAACAAAATGAGAATATTAAATGATACTAGGAATTAATGAAATATCAAATGAAGATTATCATAGAGATAGAGAATTTGAATCCTCATCTTCTTTAAAATTATTTTTATTTGATCCAAAATCTTATTATAAAAAGTATGTTTTACAGGAGAGAGAGGATGATAAAGAAAAAACTGCGTTTATTTTTGGATCTTATATACATTCTTGTATATTGGAGCCTTCTAAAACTACTTCTGAATTCGTGGTTTATGAGGGGGCTAAGCGTTATGGTAAGAAGTATGAAAAGTTTAAAGAGGAAAATCCTAAAAAACAAATCCTCACAGAAATTGAAGCCGCCAAAGCAGACTGGATGATAGAAAAATTTGCCAATCATGCAGTTGCTCCAAATCTTATTGCAAATGGACAAGCAGAAAAAACTTTATGTGTAGAAATAGATGGCATAAAAATAAAAGTTAGAGCTGACTATGTTACCGATAATGCTATACATGATATAAAAACTACATATAGTGGGTTAGATAAAGAAAACGTATTAACAACTATATTAAAATATAATTATGATTTAAGTGCAGCTTTATATGTTGACGCATTTACACAATGGACAGGAAGAGAACATAGTTTTAATTTTATATTTATGAATAAAAAAGACGGAAGTATTGAAGTGTATAGAGCATCAGATGAATTAATAGCTAATGGTAGAAGAAAATATAAAAAGTCATTAAAAAATTTGGCAAAAGCCAGAGAATCTGGTATATATTATCAAGAGGGAATACAGGAAATAACCATTCCTCCTTTTTTGGAGTTTGAGCAATGACATACACAGAAGCAACTGAAAAAATTAGAGAAATAAAAAGAGCAATAAGTAAAGTAAAACACCATATAATTGCACAACCTTATTATAATAATGTCCAATGGGTTAATATTATTAAAACATTAAAAAAAGAAAAAGAAAGAATAGAAGAATTAATACATAAAGGAGAATTAGATGAAAAAAAAGTAAAAAGTAAACCTATATCTGATACTTATGCTAAAGAATGGGGTATAGAAGTAATTAAATTGTAGGAGAAAATATGAATAAAAGGGAAAGAGATTTAATGAGAGATAAAATGTTTGAAGATTTGCTTGAACTAGTATCTTTGTTAGTAGAAAATCAAAAAACTATTTTAAAGAAACTTGAAAAAATAGAAAACCCTAAAACAACTAAAAAAACTAAAAGGAGGTTACAGTGAGAATAGATGAAAAAGTTTGGAAACAGGTGGAAAAAAGAGTATTTAATGGAGTAGAACATGATGCAGAGAAGTATGAAAAATTTAGGTTTACTTTCGAAGAAGTAAGAGAAATTGTTATGCATATGTATAATGAGTATAATATCCAAGTGATAAAAGAGTATGAAGAGTTCATGGATAGAAACCAAAAAGAACGGTACTCTTTATCAGACCTCTAACAAAAGGAGTTTTTATGGTCGGAGAACAAGTGCAAACTGCCCCTAAACAGGCAAAAGCAAAGGTAGTCCCAGAAGGAGATTATCTAATTAAGTTAACTCAACTTCAAAAGAAAGACACAAAAGCAGGAAATGCTACGTATCTTGATGGTACTTTTGAAGTTATTGAAGGAGAGTATGCTGGGAGTAAGATGTATAAAAAATTCTACATTGATCATCCCAATTTTAAGTGTACTTGGTACAGTAAAAAGAGAGCAGAAGAGCTATTAAAATCTACAGGCGTGGGTACGTCAGATGTAAATTTAGGTAAAGACTTTTCTATTCTTGAAAGCTGTGTTAACAAAGCCATAGTAGGCAAAGTTAGTATTAACCCAGGGAAAAATGGGTTCCCTGACAGGAACGAAATAGACAACTTTATTTCAAGGTAGGATATGGAATACAATGGCAAACATTATGAAATTAAAATATGGCAGGGAGAACTGCTTAACAGCGTAATTGCCATTGACACCGAAACTACCTACGGTTCTTTTACTGAGACTCCTGATCTAGTCACTTTTCAGGCTTTTGATGGAGTCTCCCCTATTTATGTTAGGAACACGGATGTTCTTGACTTTTTAAAATTACATAAAAAACATACTTGGCTTTTTGCAAATGCATCCTTTGATTTAGATGTTTTAGAAAAGGCAGTAGGTTGGAACTTTTATGAACAAATTGATAACAATGGAGTTTATGATGTACTTATTATGTATTGTCTATACCATTTGGCTACTATGGGTAGTGTGCCTTTTCAGTATAGCCTTGCTAAAATTACACACCAGTTCTTTGGCATTGAATTGTCAAAAGACAACGAAATTCGGACTAGGTTTGACCAATTCCAAAACCAAAAGATTGAAGAAATACCCAAGGAATTTTTAGAATATGGAGCTAAAGACGTTATAGCTACTTATGAAGCATTTATAAAACTTAATAAATTAATTAATGAACTCGGGTCGGCTTCTTGTTTATCTCACCAAATACAGTTAGCCGGATCTATAGCTTTAAATAGAGTTTACAAAAATGGGATAGGTTTTGATCACGAAAGTTCTAAAGAATATTTAAATAATATTTATAAAGAAATGGAAATATGCCAAGATATTCTAGCTACTTACGGATGGGCGAGAGGAGTGAAAGGAGCAAAAGATTTATTTAATCAAGTTATAGTTAATGAAGAACTAACAAACTTACCCCTTACCTCAGAAGGGGACTTTAGCTCTAAAGAAGAAGATTTAAAACATTACAAAAATAATAGGTTTATTAAAACTTATTTAAAATATATAGGATTAGAAAAAAGTACTACCTTTATTAGAGAATTAACAGGGAATAGAGTACACCCTAGGTATAATGTCATTAGAAACACTGGTAGAACAAGTTGTAGTAAACCTAATTTCCAGCAACTCCCTAGAGAAGGAGGAATTAGAAATTTATTCAAAGCTAAAAAAGGACATACATTTATTATAACAGATTACTCTTCAATTGAATTATCTACTTTAGCTCAAACAGTGTATGACAGATATGGTTCTTCTATAATGAGAGAAAAAATAAATTCAGGAGCAGATTTACATAAATATTATGCATCCGTATTATTTAATGTATCAGAAGAATCCGTAGTAAAATGGCAAAGACAAGCTGCCAAAGCTGCAAATTTTGGATTTCCAGGAGGATTAGGTATTGAAACATTTATTAAATTTGCTAAGGGATATGATATAGAGCTTACTTATGATGAAGCTTCTAACATGAAAAAAACATGGTTTAATGCATTTCCTGAAATGAAAGAATATCTTCAAGGAGAAGTAGGACATGTATGGACAAGATCTGGAAGACTGAGAGCCAACACTACATTTTGTGCAGAAAAGAATACGCCGTTCCAAGGCATGGCAGCCGACGGAGCTAAGGTAGCATTATGGAATCTAACTAAAGCAGGGTTTACAATAGTAGGTTTTGTACATGATGAAATTATTTGCGAAGTTCCTTTAAATGAGGTAGAATTTAAAAAGAAACAGATGGAAAAAATAATGATTGATTCTATGCAAATTGTAGTACCTGATGTAAAAATTGCAGTTGAATCAACTATTTCAGAGAGGTATTGTAAATGAGATATAGAGTGGGAGATGAAGTTATTGTTATTAAAGATGGAGTACATAAAGGAAGAAAAGTTACAATAACAGAAAGAAATAAAATAGCAACCAAGTTAACTATGAATTTAGAAAACTACTATTACTATACAGTTCAATTTTTAAATGGGGAAACTATAGTAATTAACGAGGAGGATGTAAAACCCCATAAATTAATCAGTGATACAAAAAATAGTTTATCCGAGTGTCAGTGCGGAGGAGATAAGTTAGCATTACCTCACCACTATGATTGGTGTCCTAAAGGAGGATAATATGTCTAATAGATTTGGATTAATTACTAGAACACAGCAAGAACAAATTGATAAATTAATAAATGAAAAGAATAAATATTATATGAAAGCAGAAAGATTAAGAAAACAATTAGAGGCTTCTCGTAATGAAGTCAATAGGTTAAAGAAGCTAAATAGAGCTTTAATGAAAAGAAATCAAGAATTAGTGAATACTAACTTTAAAAAGGGGTAAAAATGTGGTATAATATAAACCTAAGACCTATAGTTAGGGACTTACAAAAGGGGAAGGGAGAGAACACCACTCGCCGTCAAAGCTTCCCCTTCTTTATTTCAGGGAGGAGTCATGAGTAAACCCTACTACCTTGATATAAAGACTCAACAACTAGACCATTTATACGAAGAGCTATACCTTAATGATGAGGTTATAGAACCATATGAACTACTTAAGATGGTAGTTGATGAGTTAGAGGATGATGAGTTTGAAGAAATTTACACTATTATATGCAATACTTACGGACTTGTTCCCCTCTCTAGGGAGATACAATGATGGATACAATAGAATTTCACAAGTATTTAGGGGAAAATAATAAAGTAGTCGAAACTCACTCTGTAGAAGCTAAAGACATATCTGCAGGAATAATATGGACATCAGATGGTTGTTTTGTTAAAAATTCTATTAATCAAGAAGAAAAAGATTTTATCAATAAAAGAATAAAAAAAGACACTAAAAATTATATAAATAATAGAGGTGAACATTCTGTGGATGAAAAAACAATAGGTTCAGGGTATGAAGGGGAAAAAGGATGTTTTTTATTTTTTAGTAAACATATGAATATATCTTGTTCCCCTCCTAGTATAACTATTAGACCAGCAATTAATGATCCAGACTTGATTTTAGAAGGTAAGGTTGCTATAAATGTAAAATGTCAACCTTATCATAATAAATACCCTTATGGCGTATCTCATTTATATAATACAGGCAATTGTTCTCTTGAAAGCTTTGAAAAATATAGTAAAAAATATTCAGAGTATAGTAATTTTTGGATGTTTACAGGAATTTGGAAAGATTCTCAAGGAGAAGAGTGGGTAAAGATTTATGGATTTTTACCTTATATGGACTTACATAAGTATATAGAAGAACCATATACAGGGAATCCCAATAAAAAAGGCACCTATATGGATATACCAGATACATGTAAAAAATTAAAAGATATACCAAAAAGTAACCAAATTTATACTAACTACCCTCCAAAGGTTTTATTTTTTCAAAATTTAGAATTAATTACAGGGTTAGTTAAAGATTTTTATGTATAGGAGTTTTTATGATTTTGTCTGATAGTGCCATACTAGAAGCAATAGAAAATAAAGAAATAATTATTACTCCCTTTAGAAGGGAATGCCTGGGATCAAATAGTTATGATGTTCATTTAGGAAATATGATAGGTGTATATGATAGTGATGTATTAGATGCTAAAAAAGACAATGTTGTAAACTATTATTATTTAAATGACGAAGGATTCACATTGCAGCCAGGACGCGTTTATTTGGCTTCTACGGAAGAATATACTGAGTCTAATACTCATGTACCTTTCCTTGATGGGAAGTCCTCTATAGGGCGATTAGGGCTGTTTATACACGCCACAGCAGGGCGGGGCGATGTGGGCTTCAAGAACTACTGGACCCTAGAGTTAGTACCTACCCAACCTATTAAAATCTATAAAGGAATGAAGATAGGACAGCTTTTCTTTTATGTCACTAAAGGAGAAGTTATGACAACATATGATAAAAAGAAGGATGCTAAATATACAAAGGTAGAGAGTAAACCTCAACCTTCACAAATGTATATGAACTTTGAGGAGGATGAATGAGAGATCTTGTAAATGAATTAGCAACCTATGCTACTTTACGAAAAACTCACCATGAAGAAACTGTAGGTATTAATGATTGTGAAGAATGGGATTATTGGGAAGAGATAAAATATGGAAAAGAACTTTGGGAAAGACTTAAATATTGGGAACCCCTCTAAAGGCAGTGTTATGAAAAATCAAAAAGAGCTTGGTATAAAATTTGACTATGATAAAGCACAATACGATTTATTAGATCCATATGCTCTGGAAGATATGGCTAAGGTTTTAACTATGGGAGCAAAGAAGTATGGTAGATATAATTGGAAAAATGTAGATGAGCATAGATACGTGGCAGCTATGATGAGGCACTTTGAAGCCTACAGAAAAGGGGAAGTATGTGACCCTGAATCAGGACTATCTCATTTAGCTCATGCTATGGTTAACTTAATGTTTTTATATAGTTTTGAAAAAGAAAAATAAAGCTTTACTTAAATTTTTATTTAAATGTGGATATATCCTATTTGAAATAGTAGTTATATTTGTAATGACTGCTACTTTTATTTATTTGATTAAATCAGCATTAGGCATTGATATTTTCCCTGGATGGTCTTTATTTTCCAAACTTTGAAACTTTAACTACTTTTTCTATTGTACGTCCACTAGCATAAGCACCTAACAATATTTTAGTTAATTCATATACTTCTTTATCTGGATTCCCTATTCCATAAGCAGACAATACAACCAATGCTATAAGGCTTAAACAAGCCACTGGACGCCAAATTGCAGTAATTAAATGTGGAGACTGAGCTTCAGCTACCATTAATTTACTTCTAGCTTCTACTACTTTTGCTTCATAGTCTAACATTTGCTTTTGGGCTTTAGCCTGAATTTCGGCTAATTGGTTACGTAGTTTACCCTTTTCTTCATCTGATACGTGTAATTCATCTACTAAATCAGCAGCAGGTTTAAATAAATTTGATATAAAACTAAATATACTCATTATTTTTTCTTAGATATGTATTTATATAATTCTTTCTCTAAACCACTACAAACCATACCACAACCTAAACACCAAATATAAGAAAGTTGAGGATGTATAAATTGCAATCCTAATAAACAAACTATACAAATTATTACAAAAGCCCCTAGCCCTGCTTTAACAATATCTTTTTCTTTTTTCTTTAATGACATTTAAACTCCCTAGTTAAAATATTCTAAATATCTATAATATTCATGTTTTGCTTTTTCTTCTTCATAATTAGTCTTACCTAGATCTTTAGAATCCATAGACCCATGAGGTTCTGCGGCTAGTGCATTTGATATTTCCTCCATTCTCGCAGCAACACCTGTAAATCTCTTACCTGATTCCTTAGGAAATTTTGCACTGGCTTTAGATCTTTTGTACTCTTTATTTACAAGAAAATCTTTTGAAGCTTTTTTAAAATCTCCATAATTTATAGAATCAACAGTCCGTTTAGCAAAAGCTTTTTTTGTTTGAGGATCAAAATCTCCCCTAAACATACCACTCATTAATTTTATTTTTAAATTATCTGAAAAAGTATCCCATCTTTTAGGAAACTCTTTCTTTAGCCTAGGTAATCTTTTCTTAACATCTTTTCTTAATAGTGTAATAGCATCTGGTTTCGATATTTTAGCGTCTTTATCTACTCCATAATGACCATATCCTATAGTATACTTTTTCTCCTTAGCTACTGGTTTATAAGCCTTAGATCTGAATTTTTCCCATCTCTTTATATTTGGTAAATACATAGAAATATTTTCTTTTTTCATTTAACCACCTTATCTACCATTTGCTTAAATTCTTCTTTTCTTTTCATTTTTAAATTATGTTGTTTTATCATTTCAGCATCATCATGAGGACTTAGCCCCTCCATAAAAGGTAAAGTAAGAGGCATTGTCATTAACCCCCCAACTTTTAAAACTTTTGGAGCAGCCTTTTTTAAACCCTTTACAAAGCTTTTTTTCATAATTGCTTTTTGGAGGCTTTTTTCTGATACCATTTTTTTAAAAGCAATATCAGCTTTCTTTCTTGCTTTATCTGTTTTAGGATAAGGAAATGGTATATGTTTTTTAATAACATCTGGTGCAATCTCTTTATATTTCATAAATCTTTCTAACTGCCTAACCTCTTTTAGTTCTGGGGGATCTGAAGGCATAATGACAGATTTTGTAACATCATTCATAATTTTTTTACCATTAAATAAGTTATTGTTGATATAAGTCCTATTAAAAATATTATAAATCTATGGTTTGCTTTAAACCAATTAAAAACAACAAGAGGCATCATAAGGTCTTCATGTTTAAGTACCTTTTCTTCTAAAGCGTCTGTTCGGGCTATATGGTACTTCACATCTTGTTCCATTCTAATTTGTGATTCCCTAATTGTTTGAATGTCTTTTTTTATTTCGTCCATTAAAAAGTTCCCTCCTAAGTTTTAATCTCTTTGCTGCATCTCCCACTTCTTTCCATCTTTTTGCCCTTACATCTTCTGGCACTGAGTTATTTTTCCCTAGCTTTTTAAGATGTTTTATTTTAATATCCAAAGCCTTTTCTTTCTTGCTCAAAGATTCTTCACTAAATGTATCTACTTTATAATCTCTATTTCTAGTTCTATAAATTTTCATTAGTAATCCTTCTTTAATTTATCTCTAACATTTTTGTATATCATCATTTTAGATGGCGGCTCAGGGTGCCCTTGAGTTAAATACTCTTGAGGAATTTTATAACTAGCTCCAAAGTTACCTAATAATTCTCTTCTCTTTTTAATACTTCTTATCTTTTTTATCCAATCCGTAACAGCTCTTTTAGAATTTTCTGTAACAGCATATCCGTCCCACTCCCCTTCTAAATTTGAATGCTCTAAAAATTTTCTGGAAAACTTTCTATCTTGAGATAAAAATTGTCCCATTAATGCTCTAACTTTAGAAGAATCATTTGTGTTTAATGCTTCCTCTAACTCATTCCTAACATTTTCATCTTCTACTAAAGCTAAAACATAATCTTTTTTCTGAATTAAATCTGCAGTATTTCTTTGTAAAGGTTCTTCATCTAATGCTACTTGAGCTTCAACATTTGCCAATGCTTCAGATAACCCTTGTCCACTAGCTTCAGAAGCTACCAATAATTTTCTAGCTGCATTTCCCCATCTTTCTGGATTTCTAACAAAAGCGTTAGAGATCCTTTTCATGCCCGCAGCCATCGTTGCTGGTGCACCTGCAGAATGAAGCCAAGCATTCATCGCAGTTGCAGTTGCATACGCTGCCATCCCCTTCATTCCTCCATAATGTAAAGCTCCTGCTCCAACTCCACCCCATAATAAACCTCCTACACCTCTAAAAGATGTTTTTAATGCGCCTATCGGTCCACTATTTACAGTGTCTGAGGCGTCTTTTAACCATTTTCTTGTTATACCTAAATCAGTAAATTTAGTTTTTGCAGCTTTATGACTAGCATAAACTTCTGGACTAATTGCTTTAGTTTTCATTAGATCATCAATGTGATTTTGCATTAAAGATCCTATTTTTTGTTTTTGCCAATCAATAGCAGGCACTTCTCTAGGTAAAACCATTTTATCAGATTTCATATATCCTGCAGTATCTTTAATAACATCATACACATCATTTTTTAATTTGTTTAACTCCCTTAAAGAAAAGTCTTCAACAAAATCTGTTTTAACAGTTCTTTTAGTTTGTTGACTATATACTGTTTTATAAACTGGTTGCTTATCTGGTCCGATAACTCCAGTAGGTATTTGCTTAGGTATTTGTTCAATTATTTCTTCAGGTGTTTCTTTTAAAAACATACTATTTAAATATTTGTTTACTTTTTCAGCTAATTCTTTTTTTCCTGGTTCTGAAGAAGATTGCAGAGGTTCTACTATTTCTCTTTGTAATAAAGAATGTAGATCACTAGCTTTAACAGTCTTACCTATTTCGTCATCAGCAACATCTAAAATTTTATTTACATCGTCAGATACTTGTGACATTCTTTTAGTAACTTTATCCAAAGTTTGAGAATATGTTTGTTGGAATTCAAATAAATTAGATTTCTTTACCCCATCTTTACTAATTTCTTCAATAGTTTCTTTAGACATAGCATCAGCAAATTCGTCAACACTTCTTCCTGTTTTTTCTAAATGATTAGATAAAATTCTTTTAGACTGAGCGTTTTTTATTCCAAGAGCTTCTAATACACTCCAGCTTTTCATATTGCCTACAGTTTTTAAAGCACTTCCTGCCCCTCTTCCTAAAAGTTCTCCACCCATTCCCATAGCAGCTCCACCTAAAGCTCCTTTAGCTCTGCCTTTAAGTGTTTCTTTGTCAGCTCTTCCAGCTCCGTGTAAAGCAGACATGGCTATACTTTTTGCTAAAGTTAATCCTCCACCTCCATATGCATAAGAAGCTAAACTACCTACAAAATCTCCTCCTCCATACCAGTAAGGATTATCTTGTTGTGCTCTTTTCAGTTCTTTTCTCTGTTTGGATAATTCCATTTTATAATGGGTACCTAATTGAGATAAAGAAGCAGGTTTTCCTACATACCTACTAGCTAAATGATGTATTAACATAGCAGGGGCTGAGTCTAAAGCTGCACTGATTTCATCAGAAGTCCCTAAAGTTAATCCTTGAGCAACACCCATAGCAGCAGATTTCATTGGACTAACTTTATCTCTAACGTTACCATCTTTGGCTAAAGCTAACTTCATGTTGTCTAACTCTTCAGGCGTAAGCTTTCTATCCAACTGCTCTTCTTGCTCCTCTTGTTTTTGAGGAATTGGTTCAAGCTGCTGTCTCATTTGCTCTAATTCTTCTGGAGTTAATTTTTCCATACTACACCTTATTGTTTATTTTTGTTGCTGTTGTTGCAGCAATTGTTTTAATTCTTCATCCGCCTCAATGGCTTGCATCATCCAAGGTTGTACTTGCCCATTAGTAATTGCCTTTTTTAAATTATTTTTTAAAGGATCAGGGCTACCTACTTCTTTTTTAGTATTTACATCTGGTAATTCATTTCTATTAAGTATAGTAGAAGATCCAATTTCTGGAGCTTGTATAAATCTTCTTTCCATTAAAGTTCTAAAATCAGTACCTTCATCTGACCTTTCATGTACAAACCTAGCTTTACTCCCTTTAAGTAAATTCTGTTCAACTTGCAATGCAGTATTTAAGGCTTGTCTAAATAAATTTCTATTATGAGGTGTTAACTTACCTGTATTTATATAAGTAGCTTTCCATTGTTTTAATTGCTCTTTAAATCTTCTATCTCCCTCAAAATCTGCAACGTCTTTATCTGTCATAACCCCAGCTTCTTGACCAATAGTTCGGGCTAAAATTCTTTTTATAGCATTATCTGTAATTTGATTACCATTTTCTAAATGTTTAAGAGTAGACAAAACACTACTTACACCTTGCCTAGATCCTAGTATCATTTTATCTCTATCAAAATCTCTAGCAACACTTGTTAAAAACTGTTTTTGTATTCTTTCCATTCTACCTTGAGTCATGCTAAAACGGTTTTTAGCTAACTTAAGTTCTTTCTTTCTTAAATCTAAAGAACCTTTTTGATATTCTGACATTTCTTCTGACGCTGGTTCCCTATCTTTTTTAAATTTGCTAAAACCAGAAGATAAGTCCTCTTGTACTGCCATTCCTTTAAGCCCACCTTCGCCGCCGCCTATAGCACTACCTACCATGTAGGCTACTACTTTGGGACCAAAGTATTGGAGAGCATCACTAAAGTTGTCTTTTACAGTTTTCTTTTTGTCATCTGCCATAATTAATCCTTAATATATTTTCCTATAAATTTACAAATTGGTAATCCTACATTATATATTATTTTACCTAATAAATTAGATTTATGATGCTTGCCTTCCCTGTAAGCCATTTCATATGCCCAACTATTTACAAAAGGTAAAGTTACATATGCTAATAATGGAAACTTTCTAATTAAATTGGCTATAGGTACTCCAAACGAATGATATCCTTTTACAATTTGTTTAGGTAATTTATTACCAAAATCTGTATCAGCTTTCCATATATTATATGGTAATAATCCTTGCTCATATGTAGCTGTACATACTGCAGATACTCCTCCACCATCAGGCTTTTGGGTTTCCGCTGCTTTTTGTTGAGCTTCTGCATTAATTTTTGCAGCTTCAATAGTTGTTTCATTTGCCTCTTTAGCCATTTGATGCTCTAAAGAAGACCCTGAAAATCCAAGAGAAAATTTAGCCATTGCTTCAGCTCTAGATTTATCTTGCCCTAAAGCTTGTTCTTCTAATTTTTGAGCAGTATCGGATCTCATTCTTGCTATATCTGTTCCTTTTTGTGCTTGCATCATTAAAGCTTGGAATTGTTCCTGTCCTCCTGAACCTATTCCAAATAAATTTCTTCTAGCTAAATTTTGAATATTTGTTTGGTATCCTGACTCTATTCCTGCTTTTTGAGTAGCTTCAAGCCTAGTAGTGTAAGCTGTATCATCTTTTAATCTTCTAAATGGATCTCTTCCCTCATCTTTCATTTTTTGTTCTTGATCTTCAAATAGATCTACACCTTCTTCAATATTAGATTTAACTATATCTTGACTACTAGTACTTTGTTGTTTTAAAGCTTGATTTTCTCTTTGTTGTTGCTCTATTACTCTTTCTTTATCGTAATACGCTGCCATGCTATCTGCAGAAGCTCCGCCTCCTTTTTGTATTCTACTTATATAATCACCTACAGTTTCACTACCAATTCTTCCGCCCCATTCTTTATCTTTATAAAAATCCATATATTGGTTAGCCAAACTAGCATCTTTTTGATACTGTTTATGTTTTTGCTCTAATCCTCTTTGTTCTTGAGACGTATATGGATTCATTCTAAATTTGCCTGTAGATTGATCCATCTGTCTCCAATCTTTATATAATTTAAATTTTTCTTTGTTTGACTCAGCCATATTTACCTCATAAATAGTATTGTAGCCCTAACATTGTTAGTGCTGTGGTTTTGTATATATACATATTCTTTAGTCCATTCATACTTACCTTTTACAGGGTAAGAATCAGAAGTACCGTCTAATAATTCATGTGCCATTGTTAAAAGCCCATTGCCCTCTTGGGATAATATAAGATAAGTAGTTGGAATAAAATCTAAATCATGCCTTATTCTAGTAACTGTTTGATTAGGAAATTTATGTCTTTTAACCAACATTCCTTCTATATTTTCATTTAAAGTTAATTTAGTAAGCCCACTAGATAACTCATCTATTAGTCTACTTACATCATTAATGTTTTCTAATGAAAACTTCATTCTTTAATTCCTATATTATATGGAGTAGCTATTTCTAACTCATATCCACTTATTAAAACATTTTCATTAACAGTGCTATTTTCAAAAGATAGCCTAAATGATTTAGCTTTTCCAGAAGGTAATTTACTTTTCTTTCCACTTAATGCACTAGATCCCCAACTAAATGTGTCCCATTTTGGAATACCCCATCCACCACTAGATAAACCTGAAAAATCAAATATTATATCTGCAATATTATCATCTATAAAATCTCTTTCTGGTTTAACACTTAGACTAAATATACCTGATTCAAAATCATTTAAAGAATCAAGAGCATGAATTTTTATTCTTAAAAACTTTTTAGGAACTGTAGGTTCTCCTAATGTTTCCCAGTGAGTAGTATATTTAAAATCTATAGGTTCAGCATGATCTGCATAATCTTCTGTATTTCCAGTATTTTGTATCTTATATAAATTTCTATTTAAACTAATTTCCCCTTTAGATCTTTCTGAGAAAAATACCCCATTTGTAGTAACAGCAATACCTCCTGATAAATCCATATTAGTCCACTGCAGCCAAGCTTGCCGATATGTATCATATACAAATAATTCACTTTCTGTATTAGACACATACTCATTAGATTGTATTTCTTCCACTGGTAACATTAATATATAAGAGTCTTGCTCATTCCAATTAGCCGCAACAGCCCTTCTAAAATTAAAATTTTTATTAGCTTCTTTAAATAAAGGAGATATAATAGCACTTACTTCTTGAGGAGGTGCCCCAGTAGATATAGAGTATATTCCCTTTCTATTTAAAAAGAATAATGTTCCCATAACTTCTTTTATAGTATGGTGCGCCGTACAGCCGATTCCTGTACTAGGAGAAGATACATAATCTACTCTAATAGATCCATCTTCCATATTACCTGTTGCACTAAATATAGCCTTTTCTTGGAATACATATAATGTTTTATTTAAAGGAGCAATAGATGTAATTCTACCTCCTTCTCCAGCAGGAAAACTATGAAAATTAACACCTTGAGGAAATGTTTCTGGACCTTGTAAAGGATCACTCCAATAAATTTTATCTACTGCACTAGGATCTCCTGCTAACACTAAAAGTCTACCAAAAGTAGACATGTATTTACATTTAGGTAAGGGATAATTTCCTATAGCATCTATAGTAGGTTGTTCAAAAGCTACTTTTTTTACTAAATTAATGTCAGACATATTATCTACAAAACTTGTATTTGCCGTACTACTATCATTAGCTATTTCTTCTACTAAGTAATAGGATAAATCTACATCTGCAGGAATATCAGTACCAGTACCTATGTCTGCAGTTCTAAAAATTTGAATTCTAAGATTATTAGAAATAACTGTATTATCTTCAATTGTTACAGAAGACATAGCATCAAAACCTATAGTAGTACCAGTAACAGAAGTAATTATTTTTTCATGATATTCTCCAGTACTGTCTTTAAAATAAGCAGTATCTCCTATTCTTAAAGTGTGTCCTGAATGTATAGTTAAAGAATTAGTTACATTAGTTTGCTGAGCATTTACTTTACCATATGCAGTATTAAATCCTTCAGTATTAAGTATAGTAGGAATATTTAAATTTATATCATTGCCAGAATCAACAATTCCATGATTTATAAGTTTAGGTTCACTAGCTTGTCCTTCTGTAAATCTACCCTTAGCATCTTTTTGCACATATCTTATTTTATATCTATAATATTTAGAGCCTGAATGAGAACCTACTTCTGAAATGTCAGAAGGTCTTTTCATTCCTGCATTATATATTCTATTTCCATCATATTTTTTTAAATCATCATACCCATTAGAACAATATAATATACCATTTACATTAACAAATGATATATTTTCCATTAAACTTTCATCTCCTGCACTAACAGTCTTTTTAGCAAACCCATTAGTAAAAGGTTTACTAGAAGGAGTTGCCGAAGTATTACCATAATTTGTATCCCATTTAGGAACTTCTTTATACACTTTATATTTAATTTTAGTTTCAGAACCTACAGTCTTAGATATATCTATAGATTGAGCTTTAGGTAAAAGTCCTGCAGGATCACTATTTATACTAGAATCAGATATAGTTATAGTAAATTTATTAAAAGAATCCAGCCATGCTTTTAAAGACCCAATAGTAGGTGGAGAAGCTTCTAGTCCTGTACCTAAAGAAAAAGTATAAGAAGTTGTAGTATCCGCCGTATCTTCTGTAAATTCAAATATTATTTCATTATTTTCATTTGCTTTAATACTGTAAAAAGCACTATTATCGTCTCCAGCTACAGTATATATTATTTTAAAACTTTTTTCTTCGAGTTTGTATAAATTTTCATCCGCACTAAAGATTTCTTCAACAATTTCTCCCGTAGAAGTATTAAGATTGTGGTACACAGTAGTACCATAGCCACCTTTTCCATTTGAAACTCCTTGAAAACCAAACCTTTTACTTAAAGAACCATCTTTTCTAAATCTAGCATTTTGAGATTCAGATGCAAAATCAGAAGGTCTTGTAAGGTCTGAACTCCTTTTATCAAGTCCTCTAAAGTTGTTAAACATTTTCTCTAGTTTTGGTTGTACAGCCATTATATTCCCCAATCATCCCAAGTATTAATTTCTGGAATAAATTGAACATCATCACTTATCATTGCATAACTTTCAATAATATCTCTTTCCATTTCTTGTAATTCTCCTGTAGCCTCTCTAGAATCTACAGAACTGTCTCTTTTTAATATTTTCCATGCACAATAAGATATTAAATATCTTTCTACATTTCTTGGTAAATCTGAATGTGTAGTGGTATCTTTGCCTCCCACTATAAAATCATTTGCTGACACAGATACTGAACTAGTTATATTTATTTGAGTTTCTGTAACAGAACTTATTTTTAAATTTTTATTTTTAGATACGCCTTCATCATCTACAATACAAATATATGAATGGTTATTTAAATCAACAGCATCGGTTAACAATGTATTGTTTTCTAAAGTTAATACTGTACCTGTGCTAGATACCCCCAATTTAGCTCTTCTTAAATCTAACTCTCTTACTCTTTTAACATAATTTAATCTAATTTTTCCACTAGTAGGAGCTGGGGCTAAAATAATTTTTCCAGAAAGTCTAATGTATTTAGAAGGTGACCCGCTCGACCCTGGCGCCCTATCTCTATATTCTCCCTCATCTAAAATGTAATAATCATCAGTATCTCCTGTAGAAGAATATTCTGCAGAATGTATTTTATTATCTAAAAATATATCTGATGGCAAATCATAGCTTTCTTGCCCAGATACTATATCTATAGTAGCCTCAGTAGTAAATACTCTAGAATGTTTAGCAGTAATTAAAGACTGTAATCTATGTTGAGCATCATTAAAATATTGAAGAAATTCAGCATCTGATATACCTACAAAAGCAGACACATCCTCATTTTCTGTTTCTCTTCTTACTTGGTCAATTAAGTATTGTACGTATCTCATATTATCCTCTATATATTTTTCCCATTTCTTCACCTAATCTTTCTTGTAATTGTTTTATTCTAGATCCAGATTGACGTTGTTGCCTAGCAGCTCTCATCATTCCTTCTTCCATCATTCCTCCAGCATTTCTAATTGCTTGAGCTTTTTGTGCTTTATATTGTTTTTCTCTAGCTTTTTTAGCTCCCACACCTCCGGCGATGCCTCCTAAAATAGCTCCTGTTGCAGCTCCAATTGCTGTTCCAACTCCTGGGGCAAACATGCTTCCAACCTGTGCGCCTGAAAGTCCACCTGTAGTAGCTCCCATCATCATATCAGTACCTGTATCTCCACTTGCTCCTGCACCAGTTGTAGCTTTTTTAAACATACTCGATATTTCTCCAGCTCCTGCTACTACAGTTGCTGCTCCCCCTGCTGAAGAAGCTGCTTTTTTTAAACTCATTTTTCCTGATTCTTCTGCTATTTTTTTAGCTGTTTGTTTTCCACTTTCTTTTAATGCAAATTCTTTTGCAGATAAAGTAGCATGTTGTTTAGCCATGTTTAAAGTTTCTCTTTTTGCTATTTCTTTTGTTATTCCTTGACCAAAAACTTGCCCTCCTTTATGAGCAATAGATCCATATTTAACCATTTCTGCTTTCTTTTTTGCAATTTGTTGTTTTAATTGAGCTTGCATTAAAGACTGACCCATACTCTGCAAACTTTTATTAACATTAGTTCCCATTTTTTCAAAAGGATTGCCATATTTTTCTTGCAACTTTTTTTGAGCTTTCTGTCTAGCTAATCTTTTAGCCATAAGCTCTTTAGATAATTTTGGAGTATATCCAGCCATTTTATTATTCTCCTAATTTTTTAATTATATACATCATTTGTAATACGTCTGTTGTTCCCCCATTTTGTAATGGAGAACTATCTGAAGATGTTGAATATTTATAAGTTAATTCATAATTACTATCTATAGCAAATTCAAATTCAGTATCTGTTAAATCATCAATATCTTCCCCTATAAAATCTTGTAATATATATGCATTAGAACTAGAGTTTGCTACACATATTTCTAAATTTCCACATTGAACAATAGTTTGATCTGGATTTTTTAATCTATATTCTATTTTAGCTGATGTCCCTGCAGATAGAGTTAATATAGAATCTGTATCTGTAGCAACTTTTTTTAATAGTGTATGGGCTGCAGAGTTACTTAAACTTACTTCCCCTCTAGCTTGTAATTGATCAGATTTAATATTAGCTGTATTTATAGTACTACCTTTAGTAGAACCGTCATGATTATGCTCACTAATTTTATCAAAGCAATATTGCTCTATATCATCTGCCCAGTTTGTAGCACCTTTTTTAGGAATTTGTAAAGTTAATCCTTTACTAATTGTTTTTAATGCCATCTAGTCCTCCTCATATGGAACATGCTGCTCCTGGGTTTCCACCCTTTCTTTATCATTTACTTCTGTATCCCTCTTTTCCTGGGCTTTAAGTCCCCTTAATTTGCCTTTAAGTCTCCACTTTTTAGCCGCATCTTTTATAATGTCTGATGTACTTTTAGTTTTCTTTACCACTCTTATCTCCTATTACCAAATATTTACTTTTTCATGCATTGGTAGTTCTTCTATAGTAGCCGTACTTTCTGATGCAATAATAGTATCTGACGCGTTAATCATATCAGTCTTAAAATAAATTTCATTATTACTACTTGATGTAACTTCGAAAATAGATTCAAAAGTCATGGTTTCTTCAATTGCTGCGTTAATGTCATTAACATCATGTTTTAAAGTGCCTAATAATGTGCTACTTCCTTGCCATATTTCAATTTCAACATTACCATCACCACTGAGGTTATTTAGGTTTTGTATACTAAAAAAACAATTTAACCTATATGATTTTCCTATACTTAAATTTTGAAATCTAAAATCTTCATTATTTGTTACGCTATGAAAAATAGTATGATCACTTGTGACATTTGCTGTTAAAGCTTTCTTTTGCCATTTTGTCATTGGAAGTGCTGCCAAGAAATTTGAATCTTGAGCACCCCATCCTGTAATTGGAACTGTAAATGTTCCTGAAAAACTAGCTCCATCTACGAATTCACTTACAGCAAATACTCCAGTTGTTTTAGAATCGGTAACTACTCCGCCTTGACTTGCTAAAGAAGGATATTCACCTGCAAATGTAACATAATTATCTCCTCCTCTTACTACAATTAAATCCCCATAAATATGATTGGACATGTTATCAAAAAACATAGCACTTCCTGAAAATCCAGATGCTCTTGGAGTAACAGTACTAGGAAGTTTATTAGTATCTATAGTATGAGTAGGGTCTCCAGTACCACTACCATTAGGAATATAAAATTTAAGAGTTCCAGATTGCTCATTACCTGTCCACGATGCTTTTGTAGTTATAGAAAAAGATACTTCCATAGAATCACCAACTCTTCTATATTTGGCAAAATAATCATGGTTTGCAAGTGTTGCACTATCAGCTTTTACTGTTGGTGTATAACTTACCCAATCAGTTAAATTACTTTTTGCTGGGGTTATTATGTGAGGATTAGTAGATCCCAAATTTGATTGAACAAATGGATCTTGACTAAATTCAATATCATCTACGTAAAATACTCCATTTGGTAATGTAGCATTACATTTAAACCCATAATATAAATTAGTTGTACCAGAAGGAATAGTAAATGTGTCTACAAACTTTTTTATAGAACCACTATCTTTTAAATTTGAAACTAATATTGTATTTGTAAACCCACTATCAGTAGCTACAATCACATCTATTTTTTCATCATAAGGAGTCCCACCCCCTTCGTTTTCTGTTTTATAATAAAAAGAAATGCTGCAAGTTTGTCCTTTTTGTCTTTCATTTAAATTAATTGTTGGAAATACAATTTTATCACCTGTAGTACAGGAATTATCAATTGTAACTTTAAGAGTTTTTTTACTTATTCCAGCATTAAGAATATCTAATGAGTACTTACCCGAAGTTTCATTAATGCTACTAGTTTGTAAGGTTGTAAAGTCTTCCGTGTGAAAAGTATCAAGACTTCCTCCTGAACTAGAACCTATTGATGACTCAGCTCCATTGGAATCTAGAATATGTAACTTATTATCATTTTTTGCGTAAACTTTTACCTTACCTGAAGCAGGCGTAGCTGGAGTTGTTTCATGATCTAAAGTAATTGGATCTGAAAAAGTTTTATTAGAAAGAGTGCTTGCAGTATCTCTTTCAGTAACAATAGAAGAATCTACATATGATTTTGCTGCTTTTGCTGAAGGAATAGTATCATCTGAAGCCGAGGTAGTTGAAATATCAGTATCAAGAACTCCAGATTTTAAATTATCTACTTCTATATTTGAAATGGTATTATTATCTGCATCAATATTTTTATTTTCTAAAGTTTGAGCCGTAGTCTTATCTACAACTTCTTCAAAATCAGTACCATTATGTATAAATAATTTACCAGAATTATCTATATACATAGCTCCTTTTTCTGCATTATTAGGAGGAGAAGCAAGAGCACCCAGCCTAATACCTTTTTTAAATTTTCGTAATTCTTTAGTATCAGCCATGTCTACCTCTTACTCACTCTATAATGAACTGTAATTGCTTTGTCCGTAGCTCGTATTTTTGGAAAAATTGTACTATCTACTGTAAATAAAAAACCAGAATTTTCAACTGCAGAAAGAGCCACGTCTCTCCAATCACTTCCATCCCAACTTTCTACATCTGGTTCACCACTTGTTCCTGCTACAATTAAAATTTCGTCTGCGTAAGGAGGTAATTCAAATTCCTCATTTTGTGCTAAACTCTTACTTTGACTTGCTACTCCTGCCATATATTACTCCTTAAAAAGTTGTCCAATGTACTGTTGCTACACATTTTCCCCCTGTAGAGGCACCATCGTGTATAATTACTCTTATATATTGCATTAATGCTGTATTAATTACTTGACAAGTACATACACCTGAAGTTGAACTACATTGCATATTTCCAGGTTTATTCTCGTCATCCTCTGTATAATGAATAGGATTTCCTGAGCTATCTACTACAGGACACCAATTCTCTCCATCTGGACTCATTTCTAAACTCATTGAACAATTACATACTGTACAAATTGCACAAAATGCAAAATCCTTTGCCTGTGAAGGCATTACAAAAGGTTTACTAACATTATATCTTGCATCGTTTGCCCCAATACTATCTAAAGGACATATTCCAAATTTATCAGAAGTTGTACCAGTAACTGTATTTTCTACAGAACAATTACCTATATTATTAACACCGTCTGCACAATATTGTAATGTTACTGAACTTTTTACGCCATCTTTAGTTTCTAACACAGTATTATCAAATTCAAATGTATGGTGAAATGCTGAAGCCATTATTTTTTTCTCCTTCTAAACCAAAGTTTTGCTCTACATTTATCTTCCCCTAAGTCGCAACTTCCTGCTCCACTCCATTTTACTCTCATATGAGCTAATTTTGGTCCTTTTATTATATGTTGTTGTATACTACTTGGAGCACATCCACTAATTTGTACAATATTAGATTGTAAACCACCTTCTGTAGTTTCTGAAGCTGGTGCTACATACATTGTAATCCCATCTGCAGTAATGTCTCTACTGTATAAAGTGCCAGACCCTGAGTCTGAAGTAGCTAAAGCATCTGTGTCTGTATGTTGCATATTTATAGCAGTAATATCTCTATCTGTAATTTTAGGATTACCTTCATGACCTCTAACATCTTTAACAGATTCAGAGCAATCATTTAGAGTGTCTCCCCATCTATAGTAGACTTCCATACCTCCTCCAGGATTTGTAGAGGCATCGTATGGATTAGGATTTATATATTGATCTTGTGTTGTAGTAGTTACGCCTGCAGAAGAAGGTTGTCTTAAATTATATGGTTTTTTCCTATTTTGGTATTCTGCTGCAACTGCAAAAGTAATTCCATAAATTGTTAAAGGTTTTTCTCCATTGTAATTAGTAGTAGAACTCCACCAATTATCTGAATGAAATGAGCTTTCATCAAAACCGCCCTGGAATGCGTAAATTGAATCAGTAATATTTGTTTCTACAAAACCACTTGCTAAATATGTTGTAGGCACATATTCTGCTGCACTATTTTCATGCCTTAAATGTTTATTTTGTATTACAAACCCAGTTTCTCCTTCTTTAGATAAATTATATCCTGACACTGATCCTGCTCCAACAATATCTTCTAAAGATTGTCCGTCATAAGATACTACAAAATGAAAAGGCTGATCAGATCCTCCAACTTGAGTTTTTCCATATCTAATTTCGTTTTCAGATAATGCAGTTCCTGCATGAGCTGTAGTACCTTGGTAAGATAATGTAACTGAGTGCCATCTTCCATCTAATAAATTTATTGTAGTGCTTCCGATAGTTTGTGTAGTATTGTAGGCTACCCAATGTTCGGCATCACTTTCAAATCCATTAAAAGATAAAATTAGTCTAGCAGTTTGATCTTGACTTTCTACCCAAGTACCATCATCTTTTAAATTTTTAGTCATAGATAAGGTTAATCCTTCACCCTTAACTGGATTTACTAAATAAGTAGAATCTGAACTTGTCATAGTAACTAAACCATTTCCTCCAGATACAAAATTATTTAAAGTTAAATCTATATTATTAGATGTTCTATCATTTGCTACTGTAATAGAGTCGCCTGCTTCGTCAAATGTCCACCAACCTTCTACATTAGAATAAGTTAAAGTATTAGACATTTGGTAATTATGTGGTTTACCTTCAAAACTACCGTTTTTACCGTAAAATTCTTGAGCTTTAGCTAAAGTTGTAACTTCACTATGTAAAGATAGGTTGTCTAAAGCTCCTTGAAATGCATAGATAGAATCTGTACTTGCTGTTTCACCCCACCCAGAAGCACCAAAAGTTCCTGGCACAAAAGTTCCAGTTGTATATTTAAAATGCTTGTCTGCTGCAGTTTTATTTAATTTATTATTTCCTGAATCACTTATAGATAATTCTACACCATCTGCAAAAACTTTTACATCTTCTGTATCTGTAGAAGATCCGTCCCAAGTTAATTGTAAGTTATGCCAATTTCCGTCTAATAAAGATGACGCATCATAGGCATTAAAAGCATCTGATGCATCTTCAAATCCATCAAAACTTAATAATAATTTTGTAGTTTCTGTACCTGCTGGATTCCAAGTTGTACCACTCCCTAATTTTTTAGTAAATGAAGCAGTCAACCCATTTCCAAAAACATCATAAGCTGCTGCCCCTGCTGCATAAAAAGAATCCCCTGAAGACAAGTTACCAAAAGTTACACTTGATCCTACAGTACCTGTATGCTTTCCTGCGGAATCAGTGCCGTCACTGTTTTCAAATCTGTAATATCTTTTAAGATCAGAACTTTCTATAGTAGATAGATCTTTAAAATTTCCTGAATTATATAAATCATTTTGAATTTGGGTTGCAGTAAGTACTTTTTTCCAAATAGCAACCTCATCATATTTCCCAACTTGACCTTGGTGATATCCATTTGCCGGATATCCTAATCTAAATTCTCCAGTTGAGGAGGTGTCTGACGTGGTGTCATCTAACCAAGTACTACTAGTAACCTGAGCACTAGGGGTAACTAAAGAGCCATCAACATATAATTTCATATTATTAACTATGTCAGGACCAGAAAGACCATCTGCTGCATCTAGTATTAACTGAGGTCCGTCATAGGTAACAGTATAATGGTGCCAAGCATCTGTGCTAATTCCTAAATTAGTTGTAGTGTAATCTAGGTACCCATAGGATGAGCCACTAGATAACCACCATAACCACAACTTACTTTGTCTAAATGATACTTGAAATCCTTTCCACTGCCCTACGCCAGGAGATGTATCATAAGCATGTCCGGGACTGAAAACAATATCATGAATAGTTGATGTAGTTATAGATGGTACATTCATCCACCAACTAATTGTAAAGGTTGATGTTCTTCTATCAAACCAAAAGTTGTCACCACCATCATTAAAATCTGCCTGGGCACCCATTTCAATTTTATAATTTGTAGTAGTCCCAGTTAGTTCTGTGTACTTTGTGTTTGACGGAACTGCGGGCACAGTATTTTTTGCACCATTATTAAAAAGCACAGGTAGATAATTGTCTGTATATGAATATGTTGTTGCTACGGCTATTGTTTCAGAAGATGCATCTGCCAAAGTTCCATATGAAGTATTTGACCAGCCTTGTGAAAATGTAGTTCCATTTGTAGTAGTTTCAGGTATTAATTTTGCAGTTCCTTTACTATCTCTTAAATATGCATTGGTTGCATCTGAAGCATCATATAAATTATCTCCTGCAGTATCTCCACATCTAAACC
Organism: Fidelibacterota bacterium; assembly: GCA_002705575.1. The sequence goes on from PAHI01000050.1 coordinate 36,128, forward strand.
AGTTCAAAAGTCCTGTTTCATTTGCTAAATCAGTTGGATCTCCTGAATTATATAAAGCAGAAATTTTTGCTGAAGAAGTTCCACTTATGTCTGAACCTAAGTCTACTGTCCACGTAGATACATTAGATAAACCATGATCCATTGGGTAATAATTATTCATACTAAGAGATTCAGATCCAGAATGTCCAAAAGTCATGCGCAGATTATCTGCTGTGGTAGTCCAGTTCCCCATTGTAGCTGTGTAACTTGCATCTTTACATACTCCGTCAATCCATAATTTCATGTTTGATGTAGTGCTACCTACTGTCCCATTTGTAGAACTTGAAGAAGCTGCATTGGTAATTACAACATGATGCCAGCTGCCATCAAGTAAAAGAGCCCTTGCAGTAGAACCATAATTTATTTGTGCATAATCACTACCTGAGCCATGTCTAGCAAAAAGATATAAATAGCTTCCTGAGTTTCCTGTATATAAAATAATTCTCTTGTTTGCATCATCAGGGTTTCTCATGTCCCAAATTATTCCATATGTATCACTGTCTGTGTATTTGAACCAAAAAGATATGGACCAATTTCCATTGGGTTTAAATAAAGTAGCTGAGGCACTTGAATCCCAAAAAATAGAATCAGTCCTCATTCTTTGCTCAAAGCTTGCTGATTTGTTTGTTTCATTATTGCAGTCTAGGTATTTTGTAACACCAAAAAGTTGAGTTGATGAGACTGCAGGTTGCTCATTACTTTTAATCCACGTATTTACTGAAAAAGGTTTGTCCGCGCCCATCTTGGAGTGAAAAATATCTCCAGTAAAACTTACTTTCATATTTTGATCTGGTGTACTTGATGTAAGATTTAAAACCCCAGTAGGTCTTGTAGCATCTCCATTTCCTGACCAGGTTGTAGTCCCATTTCTTTCTGGGACAAGATGCATCCCATTTCCAGTCATGTCATAAATATACTTTGTAGTTCCATGAATAGAATCTACATTAGATGTATTACTTAAATCATAACCATCTCCCATCCAGTACCAGTTTTTTAATCCTGGAGTAGAGTCTGTAGAGATGTGAGATGTTAAATTTTTAGGTTTGCCTCCATTCCAAATAAGACTTGAAACTTCTGACTCACTTAATTCTTTATCCCAAATAGTATGGTCTGAATAAGTTGCATCAATACTGGAGTTATCAATTATATATTCAGAAACAGAGCCTGGGTCCATTATTGCCCCAGTTGTTAAATCTGCACTTGCCCCACTTTGATTGGATGCTGTGACCTTAACTCCATTTACATACAAATTTAAATTATCATAAAATTCTGATAAATTATCTGTTCTTGTTGAGTGAGTTATGCACCAATTGATCCATTTTTGATCTGAAGCAGTATAACTTGGAATTTGGTATTCTATATAGGGATCATTTCCAGAAACCCTGACAGAAAGCTTTATAATTCCAGCAGAGCTTAATTCCATTCTGAACCAAGTAACAGTGCTATTTAGTAAGTATGTAAAAAATAATCCATTTGCATCTGTGTAATTGTCAGCCAATTGCATAAACCCTGATAGTGACCAATTTTTTGTACCATCAAAATCTACTGTTTGATTAGTCACGCCTGTTGGGCTTTTTAAGTATTGTTGATGACCATCAGAATCATAATGCTCATTATATACTGCAACCATTTTTTGATTTTTAAAAGCAGAACCAGTATCTGTAGCACTAGGTACTGTCTCCGATTTATGCCACCAATTAATGTTAAATGGCTTATTTTTTTGCATAAAATTATATAATACGTCCCTAGCGGAGCCTCCAGGATTACCTGAAGTATCATAAGTCTTTTTACCTTGGCAATATTTATTTTTTTTAACACCTGTGCCAGGAATTGTATCTAAATATCTTGCGTTTCCCCATCCTGTAATAGATGTACCAGCAGCATACTCTTCAGTTACCGCCGGACACCAATTTTCTTTATCATAAGACATTTCTAATTTTGCATCAACAACTCCACTTAAAGAACTATCACATACGCTTGTAAATATAACATCTGTTGCGTTTGGAGGTAAAGTTACTACATCTCCTGTAATATCAACTCCACCACCCTTACCTTTTCCATCAGAAACTGCGCCATCATTCGCTTTAGTTGTTAAATCTCTTTTATCATTAGACGACATGCCTTATTCCTTCTTAATATTGCTCTGTAATATCTGATCCAACGATTAGAATATGTGTTTCTAATCCTGCATTATCAATAGTAAATCTAATCTGATCTGCACCAGAACCACCTTTCCTGTCTCCGGGAGCAATACTATCAGCATTATTTCTAATAACTAATGGTTTAGCTGCAAATGGTTGGTTTAACTCCATTTCTACAATTTTTGTAGATGAATCACAAGTAATAGATTTAACTTGTTTTTTAGCAGGTCCACTTAATTTTGCACTTATATCTCCATTGATACTTGCAGAACCTTCATCTAGAACAAGTTCTAATTGTCTCATCTTTCTTTGTGTTGATTTTGGTGATCTTAACATTTTTTATTCCTTTGGTTATTTACACAAGTTATTCTCCCTAAAACCCCCCGCAAAAGCAGGGGGAACTAGGCAGGGAGAAACCTAGTTTTTATACACTAAGATTCTTTAAAACCCCATGAAATGCAGGATTGATATAGATATTAAAATATCCGCCATATCTTGCTTCATAAGAGTCTTCAGATGCATGTCTTAAGAAAACAGTTCCATCATCATCAAACCAACCGAAGTCAGGTCTATGATAAAAATGGATGTGGTTATCATTAAGAAAATACACTTTATCATCATCACAAAATCTTTCAGGAAAAATCCCTACTGGACCTGAAGATGACATAAATTCTACACCAGAAAAAGATACATCAGCACCAGATTTAGTTTTTAAACCAGCTCTAGTAGAAACAGTATATCTTTTTTGATCTTCTAGTAAGTTTAGAATTTTTTCATATTGCTTGTATGAGCAAACAATAAGGTTAGGTGCTTTACCACACTTTTTTTCAACAGAAAGCATTACTTTATTTAAAAGATCCGTTGATACAGCAGCAGATAAAGCATTTTCTTCTACAGAAGACCATCTTCTATCTGAAGTAATACCATAAGCATTTTTACCACCAGAAGCTTTCTGTATTACTCCTGCCAACCCTTCTGGGTCATTATCTTTAGAATTTTGCATATATATAGAAGTAAGAGTAGATCCTCCAGTAGCAGAAACAGATGCACTTAAAGTAACTTTTTTTGCGTCTGGGTCTACAGCTAAAATTTCTAAACCTTGAGCTTTAACAGAAACATTACTTGATCCGTCGGTTTCAGTAATATCTACTAAATCACCTTCTTCAAAATTAGCTTCCTTAAAAGAAGCATCAGTAATAATCATATCTGCTGAGCCAGAACCAGAAGAAATATCTCCTAATTTACCTGAACCATCACTGAAAAGAATTCTAGAAAGGTTTCTCATGTAAGATTCTACACCTTTTTTAACTACTTCTTTAGTAGCTCTAACAAAAGATCCTTCATCTTTCAAAGCAGCCTTAATAGTTTCTCTATCAATTTCTACTCTAGCATATACTTTTTTTGCTGATATTTCAGCTTTTCCATATTTTGCCTTACTTGCAGTAGGAAGACTTCCTGAACCAACACCACCCGCAAAAGATTGGGGTACTGCAATTCTCATCTTTTCACCTACAAAATTATAACTCTTTTTACATCTACCAAGTAAAACATTGGCAGAATTATAGATATTTTCTGAGAGTTTCTCATATTTTATCTTAAAAAGAGCACCGGCATCATTTAAATTAAATTTTCCAATAGCCATTTTTAACTCCTTAAGTTAAACTGTTTATAAATCTTCAAAAGAGAGATACTGTTCCTTCTCTCTTTCCTGTTGTTTTACCTGTTTCTTTGGGGCACTATTGACCTTATTTGAAACAGATTGTGAAGCTTTCTTTTGTTCTAGCCCTAAAGCATTTTGTACAACTTCTCTGAGATCTTGATCAGTCCAATCTGGATACTTAAAGATTTCCTCTTGTAAAGATTCTACTAAATCACTCTGCTTTAAAAGACTAGGATCAACTTGGTTTAAAATTTCCTCTGCTCTAGAGTAGGATTTATTATATTGAATATATTCACCTACTACTGAAGGAGAGATCTCACCTTTGTAATCTGATTCTTTCAAAGCATAATAAGCTTGTTCAAATTCTGCCTCTGACACATTAAGAGTTTGCTGAATATTAGCTACTTCCTTTTTGAGTTCCCATTGGGCTTGCTCTTGTTCTCTAGATTTCGCTTCAGTCTCTTTTTGTGAACTTAAATACTCATTTTCTTGTTTTAATTTTTCTTGTCTATATTCTTCAGAAGTTAATTCTCTGATTCTATCTATTTCTGGAGCCAATTGCTGTAGTAAAGAATCCCTAAACTCATAAGGTTTCATTCCAGAAAATTCAGCAAAATAAGATAAT
>PAHI01000051.1 GCA_002705575.1 Fidelibacterota bacterium
AAAAAAGATTCTCAGCATTTTATTTAAAATAATATCAATTAATTACATATATTATTACTAGATAATATAAGTATTAATTATTATTAAATTATGTTAAATAAGTATATATATATTCAATTATTTATTTTTTTGCTGATGGCTTCTTGCTCTGACAGTAATTCTATAGATGGGGACTGGGTTTTATCTAAAGATACCATAACATCCTCTCTCTCATCTTCTAATAACAGCGAAAGCTATAGAGAGAAAGAGCTTATTGAGAAACTTTCAACAAAAATCAATACTCATGTTGTATACTCTTTTAAAAATGATGGTTCTTTAGATTTAACTTTAAACTCTGATGCTGATAGTGTTCGGTATGTTGGATCCTACATATGGAAAAAAAATAATGACATTATATCAATTTCAGATAAGTCTGGTAGCCTTCAAGCCTTTTCTTTTAATATAGTCAATGAAAGAATGACGTTAATTGCTCTCAAAGACTCAAGCAATAAAATTACTCTAAATAGAGTTTCTTATAATTAAGTTTATTTAAAGAGCTTTAGATACTCTGAATACCCTAGCTCTTCCATTTTATCAACATGGATAAATTTTAATGATGCTGAGTTTATGCAATATCTTAGTCCAGTCTGTTCTGAAGGACCATCTTCAAAAACATGACCTAAATGAGATTTGCTCTGCATAGTTTTAACTTCTGTTCTTTTATAGCCAAGGTCATAGTCATCATGCGTTTCTATAGACTTTTTATCTATAGGTTGAAAAAACGATGGCCATCCTGTCCCAGATTCATATTTATGAATTGAGCAAAAAAGAGGTTCTCCAGAAACAATATCAACGTATATACCAGGCTCTTTATTATCCCAATACTCATTGTTGAAAGGTGGCTCTGTACCACAATTTTGCGTAACCTCATGCTGAAGAGGTGTTAGCTTTTTTATATTTTTATTATTCATTTTCCACCCTGTTGTTAAGATTATAAATAACGATATATAGAAAAAATTATAAAATATTTTCATAACCAATATAAGTTAAAAAATTTTGAAAAAATAAGGTAACTAAAACAACAATAAATGAGCTTATTATTAAGCCTAAAATTATTGCAAGTAGTGTTTTTCTCTTGCTAAATCCAAATAGATGACTTGCAAAGCAGCCTGTCCATGCACCTGTAAATGGAAATGGCATCCCTACAAATAAAATAATTCCATAATATTTGTATTTATTTATAATTGCGCTTTTAGATCGTGTTCTATTATAAATAAAGTTTAAAAGTTTTTTGATAAAAGCATGCTTTACGGCCATCTTTTCAAAGCTTGAAATCATATATAGAATAGGTACGCATATTAGAAAGTTACCTATAATGCATATTATCACTGCATTTAGCCAATAAATATCATATTTAATTATAGCTAAGGGCAAAGATAGCCTTAGCTCAGAAATAGGAGCCATTGATAGAAAAAAAGTAATAATATATTTATTATAATAAAACATCATTAAGCCTAAGAGCAAATATATAAATCTTAACTAATTTAGCACATAGTATCACCAATTTAATAAAAAAATAGTATTAAAATATTTAAAAACTATATGAATTTAAGTCCGTCCGAGAAATCAATGTACTCTATTTCTGGCTGATAATTGAATTCTTTTTCAAAAGAATTTATGACGTTTGCTGAAAACTCTTCCTTGCTTTTTTTACAAATTAAGCATAGAAAGCATCCTCCAAACCCTCCCCCCATCATTCTTCCTCCGTAAAATCCATTTTGAATACTAGAAATACCCAATATGCTATCAAGTTCTTTACAGCTAACCTCATAGTTTTTAGATAGGCTTTTATGAGATTTCACAAGAATATCTCCGATTAATTTTAAGTCTCCAGAACTGATAGCTTTCTCCATTAATTTGACTCGTTTGTTTTCACTTAAAATATGACGTAATCTTTTTTTAATAGTTTTATTATCTAGCAATGTCAAATCTATATCTTCTACGCTGTTCATAGCTATCTTAGTGTCTTTAGCGGCATTAATATGCTCTAAAGCTAAAATACATTCATTTACTCTTTCATTATATTTTGATTTAGTCAATTCTCTTTTTACCATGCTATTAATTAGTAACCAAATACCATTTTTTATTTTAGACTCAATATACCTATGAGAAAGTTTAGAGAAGTCTATTAACATCGGAGAGCTCTTAATTGAATAAATTGAAGAATATTGATCGAGGTATCCACTTTTAACTTTCAAATAATCATTTTCAACTATGACTGACATTTTTAAAATATTACGATAATTTACATTTTCAGTAAAAAGTTTCATCATGCATCCCAAAATAGAAACTTCTAAAGCTGCTGAGCTAGACATTCCAAAGCCTATAGGTATATTACCTCTTATAAGTAAGTTGAATCCTTTTTTTAATCCATGTTCATCCTTGAAAGTCTTTATACATCCTGCTACATGGTTTTTCCAAGATTTTTTGTATTTAGATATATTTAATCTGTTTGTATTTATTTCATCTTTAAAGTTAGACGATAACACTCTAATCTTATCGTCATCTCTTTTTGAAGCAATGGCACATATCCATCGATTTATTCCAATAGGTATAGACATCCCCATATTGTAATCAGTATGCTCTCCTATTATGTTAACTCTTCCAGGAGCTACTGCTGTAACAATTTGCGATGTATTAAATGTCTCAATAAATTCTTTTTGAGATTTTGAGATTAAAGTATTTTTTGAGATTTCGCCCAATAGACATCCTCTTTTGTGTTAAGCCCTACAAGCTTCCTCCAATCATTTACTACTATTGAGCCTATTTTTTTATTATCTGAGATTAGTTTATCTAAAATACATGTAAGATAAGTTTCTCTGTTTTTTTTATTCTTTCTTAATTTTGGTAAATACTTTATAAGTATTTCTGACTTAAATAAATAGTGTGAACAAAAAAGTTCGTTTACTAGTAATTCTTTTTTACTCGCATCAATTTCTTCAGTTATTTTTGTAATATTTCCTGCTTTATTTCGAATTACTCGCGCATATGGAAATTTTTTATTAAAAATAGATGTAAGAATCAAAGAGTCGCAATTTCCTTTTTTACATTCAGTAAGCATTCTTTTTATTAAGATAGAGTCAATAAAAGGACTGTCACCTACAAACACATAGGTATAGTCATACATTTTTATTAAATCGTATGCTTGAATAACCGCATCTCCTGTACCTTTTGGTCTATCTTGATAGACAAAAACGCATTGTTTTTCATACATCTTAAAAAAGTCTTTATCTTTAGGATTTATAACAATACAGTTATCAATTTTGTTCTTTATAAAGCCCTCTTGGATAAAAGATAGAATAGGTTTCCCATATATTTCTGTTAAGGGTTTTGGTTTACTGACATTCATCCTAGAGCCTCTACCTGCAGCTAAAATTATAGATAAAGCTCTAATTGAATTCATTAACAATATTCACAAATTTATGCGCCCCTTTTCTTAGCGTTCTTTTTTGTGTTTTAAAATCAACTTCATATAGGCCAAATCTCATATCGTAACCCTCTGCCCACTCAAAATTATCCATGAGAGACCAGTAAAAATAACCTTTTACATCTGCTCCATCTTTTATAGCCTTACTCATTGCATAAATATAACGCTCTATAAAAAGTTCTCTTCTATCATCTTTTGAGTCAGCTATGCCATTTTCAGTTATAATTATAGGCATTCCCATATCTTTGACTGTATAAATAGCTCTATATAGACCTTCAGGATATATAACATATGGCATGTCAGTCGTGATATCTTTTTTAAAAAATTTATTTTCAAAAAACTCATATTTATCAAATTTAAACTTTAAATGACTATGAGAATAGTAGTTTAAGCCTAAAAAGTCAGTATAAGGAGTATTTGGTGACCTATAGTTCATTTTTATAAAAAAAGGGTAATTAACTTTTATTTTGCCATATTTTAAGTACGATAAAGATATATCATTATATATTTTATCTGTAATCCTGCAAACAATCCAATCAAGCAAATGCCATCTTCTGTATGGATCAAATTGCATTATATTTTTAACGATACCAATATCACAATCTTTTCCATTAGGAAGGCTTTTTATAGCCGCGTATACATTAGTGTGCGCAATTAACAAATTCTTTAGTACTTCAATTGTTAATTGAGGACTTTTTTTTCCAGGAGGAAAAACCCCTGCAAAATAACCCATAACTGAATAAACTTCTGGCTCATTTATTGTGCACCATTTTTTAACTTTATTGCTATACTTTTTAAATACATGCTTAGAAAAGGATACAAAGTGTTCTATATTTTTTTCTTTCTCAAACCCTCCTAAATCATCAAACCAAATAGGGTTTGTAAAATGATGTAGAGTTATTACAGGGGTTATATTTTTTTCCATTAATGAGTCGATAACATTTGAATAATGTTTAATAGCGCTGCTACTAAACTTACCTTTTTCTGGCTCAATTTTACTCCATTCCAAAGAAAATCTGTAATGAGATACTCCTAATTTTTCTAGTAATAGTATATCATTCTTGTAATTATTCCAATGATCGCATGCAATACCTGCTTTTTGGTTAGATTTTATTGCAGGTTTTCCATTTTGATCTCTAGAATTTTCCCATTTATACCAATTATTATTATTACAGCTTCCTTCAACTTGATGGGAAGCAGTTGCCGTGCCCCATATAAATTTATTCGGTAAGCTTATTTTATTAGTATCTATATTTGTCCAATCCCATTTGAGTTCAGGGTAGGAATAATTCATATATATAATTGTTGCAAAATAAAGCACTAGTAGTAATATTATTAATGATATTATCATCTATACCCCTATTTCATCTTTCTCGTATGTTCTACTAATAAGCAAAATAAATAACCCACAAATAAGCCATATTAAGTTTGCAATATTAAAACCTAATTGCCTTCCAAAGCTCAATATAAAAATGCTAATAACAAAAGGACCAAATCCTCTACCTAGGTCATCTGCAAGATTGTATAATGCAAAAGCAGATCCTCTGCTTTTAGAATGATTGACATTCATTAATATAGCCTTCATATTAGGAGCAGTAATTGTTATAAAAAAACCTGAAAAAGCACCAAGGATAAGAGGATAGAACGTGTTTAAAGCTTCTGTATTCTCTGCAGGAGTTAAATTTATTAAAAACGCAGTTGGAATTACACCTATAAAGGTACATACTGCCGAAAAAATAGGCTGGTATAATGGCTTTATATTGTAAAGCTTATTTCCTACAAGCCCTCCTATAAAAGCGCCAGCTATAGCAGAAAGACCGATAACTGAAACAACGATAGTTGCAATTTGGACAGAATAACCTATATCTTGAGATAAGTAATCATTAAGATAAACAAAAAATACTGCCCATGGCACAGTTCCTGCTATTCCTTGTAAAAATATCAGCACATTTGTTCTTTTTTTAAATATTTCTTTTAAAGAAAGAATGCTTATTTTTTTTGATTTTACATTGCCAGAATCAGATCGACCTCTTAAAGGCTCTGTCCCGAAAAGAAAATATAAGAACAAGATAATGAAATTAGGAATAGCTACAATTATAAATGATATTTTCCAGCCGTAAATTGGACCTGTTATACCAGCCAATAGCTGTCCTGCAGCAATACCCATACCAACAACTAGCCCTAAGTAGGCTGTAGCAGAAGACCTTTTTGTTGAAGGAAAGTAATCACCAATAAGTGAATAGGTTATAGGTATTATTGCACCAATACCTATACCCGTTAAAGCTCTAAGCCAAAACAACTGAGCATACGTTTCAACAAAGCCAGTTAAAAAGCATGGAATTTCTCCTATTAAAACAGAACCAATAAGCAGTTTTTTCCTTGAAAAAGAATCTGTAAAATAACCAAAAAAAATAGTAATTATTCCACCTACTAACCAGAAAACTAACGAAATTTCACCTCCAAGCTTTAAATCTCGGTCTAATTGATTGAAACCAAATTCGTTTGCAATTTGCGTTAGATTTGGCGCCATTAAATTCTGATCTGCAAAGAGAAAGAAAGATAGCGCAAACAAAAGGGTTAAACTCATGATGTCTGAACTAGATAGTTTAGTTTTTATAATTTTATTCATAGTAAAAAAAGTTACATAAATTAATACTTTTATACAGTACGCTAATCAAGGTCTTTTAGTTTTGCCCTTTTTTCAAGTTTATTAACTAAATATTTTATGTTTAACTTAAAATTATATTTATTAATAATATTATATCTAAAAGATCAACTAGTGTACTTGATTTAAATCTGCTGTAATTAACCCATCACCAGTTAAATCAGATAAAGATATTATGTGATTTGAAATTAGAATAACATCGGATACATTCGCAACATAGTCTGAATTTATATCACCAACCATATTCGGAAATTTAGGACAATCACCCATATCTGATAAGATATAGCCAGGATTTGATTCACAAGAAGAAGCCCTAACAACTAGATAATTGTCATCTGAAGGATGAATAGTGTTAGGCGATAGCATGAATGCAATCTGATTATCAATCATATTCAAAGGTACCGAAATCGGAATAAAAATATCTTGAGAGCTATTAGCTTCAATTTCCACTTCTCCAGATATGTCAATCAAATTTTCACGATCTGAAACATTATAGGTATATGTGTACGCATCAAAACCTTCATTATGAATAGTATATTTAATGCTTGTTTCACCTGTAGGAAGCCAAACCAATTTATTATTAAGTGTATCTTTTTTAAAATTTTCGATTGTAAGAGACGAGATTAATGGATATAAACCCTTTATTCTTTCTGCCCTATATGTACTGGTGTGATTTGAGTGGAATATAGGCTCCCAAATTATATTGTTTGCATTATTAACTTCTAATATAGCTGCGACATTACCAGAATTTATTAATGTATTGCCATTTGGCAATCTATCGCAATCTCCGAGCCTGTAGATATAAGAAGCACTAGGCAAAACATGTTCCCAAATTAAATTGTAGCTCAATTCAGAATTATCATTTGAAATATTGAATTCTATACATCGTGACTCAAGAGGAGTCTTATTGTTTCCATTATCAAAAAGCATTAAATTGCCATTTTCGAGAAGGTTTACTGCATGCTGAGATGATATTTGCATCTCATCACCAAATTTAACTTCTCCTGAAGGCATATCTTCTCCTATCATCCAAATAATATCACCTGAAGGATAACTAATTTTTGTAATTCTAGATAAATGTCTGGAAGATAAGTATATAGCACTTTCCTGATTATCATAAAATACAGCATTACAATGAGTCCAGTCAAATGTATCGCTAGGGTTCAAGAGAAAATCATTCGGGTCAAACCAATTAGGATCAAAATCTATCTTATTAAAATAATCGTTAGTACTCCATCTCCACACTTCGTTACCCAATGAATCAAATTCTACAATCTCATCATAAAGCCATCTAATTTCATATAGTCCATTCTGCTCAAAGGAAGTAGTCCAAGATCCTGCAGGTGCTGTATCTCTTACATTTGAATATATCAATCCAATAAAATTACCATTGCCCATTGAACGAAAATCATGATGAACATTTCCTAAGCTTGGGTCAGTATTATAGATTATTTCTCCATAAATGTCTACAATCACTCCTCCATAATTGCTTCCATAACCGATTCCTAAAAAATCTCCATTATCAAGCTGTTCAGTAAATATAAAGTGTCTTGTAGGTGAATGGGCAGGCATAAACAAAACAGGATTTCCATACATGTCTATAACAACATCATCTACAAATGTGTAGCCAGAGGAATAATTTTCTTCATCAATATATATAACTTGAACAGGTAAGTCTCTATCAGTTGGAACACTGTATGTATTTATTAAAATTTGATCAATAAGTTCAGGTGACCTGTCAGAGTATAAAGATTCAAGACTAATTTGATACTTAGCACCCCAATCAAAGACATCTGATATGACAACAGCTAGGGATGAGTCTACAGATGTATGAATTAAATCACCCGATCTATCATGAATTTTTATTTTGTATGCTTTCGCATCTTGCTCTTGATTCCATTCGATTAAAACATCTGTATAATTTAACGTATCACCGTTAAAAGGATTAGTAATAAATGAAAAAGAAATCTGAGAAAATAATAATATTAAAAAAAAATTAGATATCATCAAAAAGGAGAGTTTAATTATAGAGATAAATAGTTAGCCTGAAGTATGATGTCGGAACGGTCAGATTTGAACTGACGACCCCCTGACCCCCAGTCAGGTGCGCTACCGGACTACGCCACGTCCCGAAGACTTTAAACCTTATTTTTTTTATCCAAAATTGCAAGAAGGTCATCTAAAGATTTCTGAATATTTTTAAGTGTTTTTACATCAAGTGTATCTATTAACTTTAAAACTTTAGGGTCAGCATCTATACTAGAATTAGGTGAAAGGTTTTTATCTTTTAAAAACTGCTTAGCACCTTTTATTGTAAATTTTTTATTATGTAGTAAATTTTTCAGCTCTTTAATGTTGTCAAGGTCATTAGTTTTATAGATTCTATTTCCGGCTCTATTTTTAGATGGCTTAATATGTGGAAACTCAGTTTCCCAATATCTTAAAACATATTGCTTTAAACCGGTAATTTGACTTACCTCACCAATAGAGTAGTACAATTTTTTAACTTCTCTTGCTTCCAAAATATAAATTATCCCTTAAAGTATTACTTTAAAATATATTATCTATGTTCAGATATTCCAACAAAACTTTGTTTTTTTTTAAAGAAAAGTATTAAGTCTATATTTTTTCACAAGAAATATTCAGAGAATCTGCCAGCCCTTGATGGGTGACTTCTCCTCTATATACATTCACACCTTTAAGCAAAGATTTGTTTTTGAATTTCATATTTTTCAAATCTTGCTTTAAAAGATCTAGTATATACGAGCTAGTGCTATTTGTTAGAGAAATAGTTGATGTCATTGGAACAGATCCTGGCATATTGGCAACACAATAATGAACAATGCCATCCACTATATATATAGGGTCTTTATGTGTTGTAGGTTTTGTAGTTTCAAGACACCCTCCCTGATCTACAGCAACATCAACTACAACAGATCCCTTTTTCATTAAACCTAAAAGATCTCTAGAAATTATTTTAGGAGCTTTTTTACCTGCAACAAGTACAGCTCCAATCAGTAAATCTGTTTTAGGTAATAAATTTTCTATATTATAGCTATTTGAGTGATAAGTTGTGACATTTGCCGGCAATATATTATCTAAAAAACGTAATCTAGACACATCTAGATCTAAGATATTGACTGAGGCACCCAGGCCTGCGGCTATCTTGGCTGCATTAAAGCCCACTATACCGCCTCCAATAATAGTTATAGCTGCTGGAGGAACGCCCGGGACCCCGCTTACTAGTTTCCCTTTTCCTCCAAGAGTTCCTTCTAGAAATTTTGCTCCATTTTGAACAGACATTCTTCCAGCTATTTCACTCATAGGAATTAACAATGGTAGGCTTCCGTTATCATTCTCTACTGTTTCGTAAGCAATAGCGGTAGCACCTGTTTTTAAAAAATCTTCTAATAAAGACTTATTTCCTCCAAAATGGAAAAAGGTGAAAATTGTATGAGACTCTTTAATTAAAGGAATTTCTAATTCAAGAGGCTCTTTAACTTTTACAATTATATCAGAACGACTATAAATATCTTCAATAGTGTCTAATATAACAGCGCCTTGATTTGAGTACAAAATATCAGGAAATCCACTATCTAGCCCAGCACCCTTTTGGATGACTACTTGATGCCCCAAATCTTTTATAGGTTTAATAAGGTGAGGGAGAACTGATACCCTCTTTTCATCTTGCTTTATCTCCTTAGGAACACCTAAGATCATCTTTACTTAGCGTTTTCAGGTTTTTCTATAAGAGCCTTAATACTTAAAGAAATCTTTTTAGTTTTACTGTCAATTCCTTTAAGCTTGACCTTCACATTTTCTCCTTCTGATAGGACATCAGCAACATTTTTTGTATGACCGTGAGCTACTTCTGATATATGAACCAAGCCTTCAGTGCCTGGCGCAATTCTTACAAAAGCACCAAAATCTAATATTTTAACAATAACGCCATCATACGTTTCTCCAACAGAAGGAACGAGATTATAACCTTCCACGTATTGTCTTGCCTGGTCCAAAGCGTCCTGGTCTGTACCAAGGATAGTGCAAGAACCGTCATCGTCTATATTGATTTCACACTCATACTTCTCCATAAGAGCTTTTATATTCTTTCCGCCAGGGCCTATAAATTCTCCAATTCTATCAACAGGTATAGAAGATTGAACTATTTTAGGTGCGTAAACAGACATTTTGTTTCGAGGTTCAGATATAGCTTTTTCCATCTCATCTAAAATATGGAATCTTGCTTTTTTTGCTGCGTCTAAAGCTTCAGATAAAAGATCATAAGATAAACCTTCAATCTTAAGGTCCATCTGAATTGCAGTTATTCCGTCCTTAGAGCCAGCAACTTTAAAGTCCATATCGCCAATATGATCTTCAGTTCCTAAAATATCTGTTATAATAGCAGATTCACCTGATTCACCTACCATTAAACCCATTGCAACACCTGCTATAGGTGATTTTATAGGCACACCAGCATCCATTAGTGCAAGAGTTCCTCCGCAAACAGAAGCCATAGATGAAGAACCGTTTGATTCGAGTATCTCAGAAACTATTCGAGTTGTATAAGGAAAATCTTCAAAATCTGGTAATGCATACTTCAAAGCTCTTTCAGCCAGATTCCCATGACCAACTTCTCTTCTTGAGAGACTAAACTTCATTCTAGACTCACCAACACAAAAAGAGGGGAAATTATAATGAAGTAGATTCTTTTTAAATTCTTTACCATTTATAGAATCAAGCATTTGCTCATCTGTTTTTCCACCAAGAGTAGCAATTACCATAGCCTGCGTTTCGCCTCTAGTAAAAACAGTAGAGCCATGAGTTCTAGGCAATATACCCAATTCAATATCTATATCTCTGACTTTATCAAGAGCTCTTCCATCGGCTCTTTGACCATTTAATGTTTTCTCTCTTAAGTCTTGATTTATTTTATCATTAATATATGTTTTGATAGCACCCAAATCATCAGGATAGTCTTCCTCTAAATTCGAACATACATCTTCTATATATAGCCTAATATCCTCATAATGATCAAATTTATTTTTAGGGTCATTTAACTTTCTGTAATCCTCGCCTATTATCTTATCTACAGATTTAGTCATATCTAAATTAACTTTAGGCTCGTAAACTTCCCTCTTCTTGATTTTTAATTGACTTGCCAGCTCTTCTTGCATAGAAATAATCTCTTTAATTGCATCATGAGCTTTCTGGATACAATTAACTAAATCATCTTCTGATATAAAATTTGACTCTCCCTCAACCATTACAATAGAGTCAGAAGTACCTGAAACAGTAATATCTAGAACTGACTCTTCTAGTTCTGACTTCAAAGGATTTATAACTAATTTATCAGCAATTTTACCCACCCTAACTGATGCAACAGGACCATTCCATGGAATATCTGAAGCAAGTATAGCTGCAGAAGCTCCTATAGTACCTAAAACATCTGGCTCGTTTTCACCATCGTAAGAAATAACATTTATAACTACAGAGGTTTCGTTGCAAAAACCTTTTGGAAAAAGAGGCCTCAGAGGTCTATCTGTTAGCCTAGCGGCTAGAATTTCTCTCTCTGAAGGCCTAGCTTCTCTTTTGAAAAATCCTCCAGGAATCATCCCAGATGCATAAAATTTTTCTCTGTATTCTACAGAAAGAGGCATAAACCCTCTATCTTCTTCTTGTCCTTTTGAAGCAGTTACGGTAACAAGGGCCATAGTCTCTCCATATGTTACTAAAATTGAGCCGCTGGCCTGCTTTGCAAGTAAGCCCGTCTCAATAGATAACTCTCTACCACCTATTTTTACTGTTTTTTTTATTTTATTCATTATTTTCTTATTCCTAATTCTTTTATTAATAGATCATAACCTGACACATCGTTTCTTTTTAAATATGTTAACATTTTCTTTCTCTTTGAAACTAAATCAACCAGACCTCTTCGTGCACTATGGTCTTTTTTGTTCCTTTTTAAATGGTCAGTTAAATATTTAATTCTATTTGTAAAAATAGTTATTTGGCTTTTTGAATCTCCTGCACTATTTTTATTTTTGCTATCTACCATTTATACATAAACTCCTATTTTATAATTTTAAGAATTTCTAGTTTAACTATTCTTAAAGGAATATTCTAAACATTTATTTTTATCCTTTAAAATCTGCCTTTTCAGCATTTCTACACTTTGGAACTTTTTCTCAAATCTAATAAAATCAAGAAACTCTATAGAGACCTCTTCTCCATATACATCTTTATTAAAATCCAAAACATGAGCTTCTATTTTTATGTTTTTTTTATTAGAGAAGGTAGGAGAAAATCCAATATTACATATAGCTTTATATTTCTTATTAAAAATTTTAGCTACAACTATATAAACACCTCTAGAAGGAATTATTTTATGAGGGTCTAGCTTAATATTTATTGTAGGAAATCCTATCTTTGAGCCTAGTTTTTGACCTTTAATAACAACCCCCTTTATGGTAAAATAAGAGCCCAATAAAAGATTTGCACTGGCAATATCTCCATTTTTTAATAATTCTCTTATAGCAGAGCTAGATAAATTGTGCTCTGTGTTTGTCTTTACTTTTTTGATTAGTATTAAATTGAAACTGTATTTACTTGCATTCTTTTTTAAAAAATTAAAATCTCCTTCTTTTTTATATCCAAAGTGATGATCATACCCTACAACAATAGTCTTTGGATTGAAATTATTGATAAGAATATCATTTAAAAAATTTTGAGCAGTCACAGTCCTAAGACTTTCATTGAATGGTAGCATGCATAAAATATCAATGCCCGATTTTTTAATTTTTTTTATGCGCTCATTAAATGTATCAATATGTCCAAGAAATAAATCTGGAGATAAAACCGAAAAAGGCACAGGCGAAAAAGTCAATAAAACTGAAGGGATGCCTGCTTTTCTTGACTCATTAACAAGTTTTCGCAATATCTCTTTATGTCCATGATGCACGCCATCAAAGCCTCCGATAGCAAGGACGCTTTCAGATATACTTTTTATAGCAGATATACTTCTAAAGACTTTCATTTAAAAATAACTAACAGGATAAGAATTCTTTTTAGAATATTTCCCTATATGAGTTCTCTCTAAAAACTTCAAATATCCAATAGTTTTTAATGCTTTTGATATATCTGCAGCCAAAGAACGTATATATGTTCCTTTGCCGCATTTAACTTCAATAGTTAGCTCAAATTGAGAAAAGGAAATGAGCTTAATAGAGTATACACTAACAGGTCTTGGTTTAAGCTTTATGTAGATATCCTTTCTAGCTAATTCATATAACCTGACATTATTTTTCCTTAAAGCGCAAAAAGATGGAGGTCTTTGCATGATTTTTCCAACAAATCCATCTAGACATTTTTTTATATTTTTTTTATCAAGAATAGGGACATGCGAATTTCTTATTATGACCTCCCCATCTGGATCAAGGGTGTTTGTAGTTTTGCCTAATTCAATTACAGACTTATATGTTTTAATCAAATCTTGAAATCTTTCAACTTCTTTAGTTTTACTGCCTGTGCAAACGATTAAAATTCCTTGGGCAAAAGGGTCTAAGGTGCCTGTATGACCAGCCTTAACATTGTACTTTTCTTTTATTACCCTAACAACATCATTTGAATACATGTTAGCAGGCTTCCATACTGGAATTATAGAATTATTCATCAATATCTTCATCAATGAGCATATCAAATCTATAGATAGTATCATAAGAAAATTTCAAACTGGGAATTTTTTTGATTCGTACCTTTTTAGCAATAATCTGCCTATAAAAACTTACCTTTCTATTCAAAGAGTCTATAACCATCTGTCTATCGATATTTTTATCCATAGAGCTTAAAAAAACCTTTGCATGTTTAAGGTCAGGAGAAACTTTTATCTCTGTTATTGTCAGCATAGCATTATTCAAGCTATTTACATATACACCTTTCTTTAAAAATGCATCACTCAATATTGATTTCAATTGTTCAGATAGCCTAACGTTTCTTTTGTAGGGCTTGTTGGTATCTATAATTTTAAAGCTTCCTTTTAATTTCTTTTATATCGTAAACTTCTATAATATCACCATTTTCAAATTTTTTAAAACCTTCAACTCCAATTCCGCATTCATAAGATTCCAAAACCTCAGAGACATCGTCTTTAAACCTTTTAAGGGAAGTAAGATTACCTTCATGTATAATTTCATCAGACCTTTTGACTCTCAAGTATGCATTTTTAACTACTTTACCTTGTGTAATGTAGCATCCAGCTATTATGCCTATTTTAGGAATTTTAAAAGAATCTCTAACTTCTGCTAGGCCTAGAGTTTCTTCGACTTTATCGGGCTCAAGCAGACCTTCTAAAGCTAATGTGACTTCATTTATAGCTTCATATATAACAGAATAACTTCTTATCTCTACCCCGTTTTCTTTAGCTTTTGCTTTTATTTGTTTAGACGACGGAAGATTAAATAGTATTATTATAGCATTTGAAGCTTTTGCCAAAGATATATCATTCTCATTTATAGTACCTACAGATCTATGAATTATCTTAACATTAACTTCATCCGTAGATATACCCATCAAAGAATCGCTTAAAGCTTCCAGAGAACCATCAACGTCTCCTTTTATAAGTATATTTAAATCTTTTACTTTACCTTCACTTATTTGCTTACCTATTTGGTCTAATGTTGTTTTTCTAAACCTATGATGCTCAGCCTCTCTTTTTAGCTGAGATCTCTTTATAGCTAATTTTTTTGCTTCTTTCTCATCATCAAAAATATCAAAAATTTCACCAGCATTCGGCACAAACTCAAACCCTAAAATTTGAACAGGGTCAGAAGGATATGCTGTTTCAATATGCTCTCCTCGTTCATTTAAGATAGACCTTATTTTTGACGATTGTCCTCCACAAGTAAAAATATCTCCTTTATTTATTGACCCACTATTTACTAAAATGGTTGCAATAGGCCCCAAACCTTTGTCTAAACGAGACTCAATAATTGTTGCTTGGCCATTACCTTCAAAAGTAGATTTTAAGTCTAAAACTTCAGCCTCTATGGTGGCTTTTTCTAGAAGCTTATCTATTCCTTGCCCAGTTTTAGCAGATATTAATTGGGATTGATACTTGCCTCCCCAATCTTCAATTAATATTTTTCGATCAGAAAGTTGCTTAATCACTCTATCAGGATCAGATCCAGGCTTGTCAATTTTATTTATAGCTATTATAATAGGCACAGATGCAGCTTGAGAATGATCTATAGCTTCAATTGTTTGAGGCATGACACTATCATCTGCAGCAACAACCAGTATTACAATATCTGTTACCTTAGCCCCTCTAGAACGCATTGCTGTAAAAGCCTCATGGCCAGGAGTATCTAAAAAAGTAATTGTTTTTTGATTTTTCAAAGAAACCTTGTAAGCTCCAATATGCTGCGTTATTCCTCCAGATTCTCCAGCAACAACATTTTCATTGCGAATATAGTCAAGTAGCGAAGTTTTTCCATGGTCTACATGCCCCATAACAGTAACAACAGGAGGTCTTTGCTTTTGAATATAATTTGCTTTATTTACATTTACTTGTACTGATGGAATTTCATCAATCTCTGCCTCTTTAATCTCAAAACCAAATTCATCAGCTATCATGATCATAGAGTCCATATCAAGTCTCTGATTTATAGTGGCCATCATGCCTAAGTCCATACATTTCATTATAGCATCTTGAACTTTAATATTCATAGATTTTGAAAGCTCCTCAAGAGTACTAAACTCAGGTAAATTTAATACGTTTTCTTCTGCTGATAAAATAGAAGAATTATTTTCTGAAGATTTATTTTTTTTCCTTTTCTTTTTTGAAGATTTTCCTGAAATTTGAAGAGACTGAGCTGCAAGAGATGTTGCTCCAGTTCTACCCTTGCTTTTATTCTGATTGATTTTATCAGCAATAGCCTCTATATTAACTTTTTTTAAAGTCATTTTCTGCTTTTGAGGTTGACTTTTCTTGGATTCAATCTTGTCTTTTTTAAATAAAGAATCTTCTTTCGTATCTTTATTATCCTCGTTGTTAGACGAAGGTCTTTCAATTATTTTTAAACCTATCCTATTTAAATCATCTCGATCATCAAAAGTCTTTTTTTCGATTGTCTTTTTTAATTGTTTGTCATTTTTATTATCATTGGAATCTAATGAGTCTGAAATTCTTGAATTATGTATACTGTGACGAGCCTTTTCTTTTGCATAAACCTCTTGCTTTTTCTTGTCTTTTGAATACTTTGAAATAATCTTATTATAAATAGATGGGTTTACTTCGGACATATGAGAATAACCCATCTCACCTATTCCATTTAAAAAATCAATTATATCTGAATGAGATATATTTAACTCAATTGCAACTTGGTATATTCTTTTATTTTTAGCCATTTATATTTTTTAAAGCAATTTGCTCCAGTTTTTCAAAGGTTTTTGGGCCAATACCTTTCATGCCTAAAACCTCTTCTTTTTTATCAATAAAATCATTGAAAGTATCAATATTATTTTCAACTAATATATCAATAATTTTTTTAGATAAATCATCGCATTCATTTATTTTTAATGATGAGTTTTTTTTACTCGAGCTATCTTCATAATCGCTTTTAGCTACAGCATCCACTGTGAAGCCTGTTATCTGCGTAACGAGACGAATATTTTGACCGTTTCTGCCAATAGCAATAGCTAAATCTTCATCTTCAAAAACAGCTACAGCATATGGCTTTTCTTGATCTATATATAAATCAAGAGGCCTTGCAGGAGAAAGCGCTCTGGTTATAAGAATTTCAGGCTGATCGCTCCAATTAATTATATCTATTTTTTCTCCATTCAATTCCCTTACAATTGACTGAATTCTCATACCTTTCATTCCAACACAGGCTCCAACTGCATCAATTCGCTTATCTGCAGATGAAACTATTATCTTGCTCCTATCTCCTGGACATCTTGCAACTGATTTGATCTCGATAATATCGTCTTCAATTTCAGGAACTTCAAGCGAAAAAAGCTTCTCTAAAAACTGGTCGTCAGATCTTGATATAACAACTTCTGGTCCCCTATTATTCACCTCTACACTTTTAACCATAGCCCTTATTGACTCACCTCTTCTATAGCGATCATTAGGCATCTGCTCTGATTGAGGTAAAATTAGTTCTTTGTCTTCACATATAACAAAAATCCTATCTTTTTGTATTTGATGAACAGATCCTATAATAATATTTCCGATTTTATTTGAATACTCATCGTAAATAGTCTGCTTTTCTATATCTTTAAGGCTCTGATTAAAAAACTGCTTTGCATTGTTTATAAGCCTTCTTCCAAAATTGGTAGGTTCAACAACCTCTATATACATATCTCCTATCTCAAGACCTTTTTCAATTTTTCTTGCATCTTCTAATTTTATCTGTAATGTTTGGTCTTCGACTTTTTCAACCACCTCTTTATGTTGATAAATTTCTATTTCACCTTTTTCCATATTGACTATAACATTGAAATTATCATAATCTTCGCCATACTTCCTTTTAATTAGATTTAAGAATAAGTTCTCTATTATTGTACTTAAATTAGTCCTATCAATGTTTTTTTCTTTAGCAAGCATTTTAAAAGCTTCTATTATATCTTTGTTAATCAAGTATAAATCTCCTTATGATTTCAATGTAACAAAAATGGGGGAACAATCCCCCATATCATTCTCAAATTTAGGGCTCAGAATAAAATAAAAAAAAGCTTTTTTACAATTCGTAGTCTATTCGAGCCTTAAGTACATTTACGTCTTTTTTTATAAAACTATCCGCTATATCAAAACTTAAAGCGGTATCCACATACTGTTTGGCTTTTTTTAAATATTCTAAACCTTTGTCATTTAAAAACATCTCCATATAAGTTGCAGCTATATTGTAATGCAAAAGCGCGGAGTAGTCTCTTTTATCTTCGAAACAATCATATGCGTCGTTATAAGCTTTTACAGATTCATTAAATCTGTTTACATCTAAAAGTAAATCTCCTTTTAACTTAAATAATCTGGACTTTAAAAATAAATCTTCAACAGTGTTTATTTTAGCAGCACTAAGAGCCTCCAGCTTATCAATATCAGACATCTCTTTTATTTTAAACAGAAACGAAATTAAGCTGCCTGAACTAGAGAGACTCATGCCATCAGTGTATTTATCTAACTCAATACTTACTTGATCAGATTGACAATAGCTGCTTATAAGATCTCCAGATATACTTCTATCTATGCATACAGAATAATCTTGAATAGCTTCTCTACTGGAAACAATGACTATACAAGAAACAACAATAATCAATCCTATAGTAATGTATCCATAGTAATCTTTAGCTTTAGATATCAAGCCTAATAAAAACTCTCTAAATGGGTCTTTCTTTAATTCTTCTTTTTTCATTTTGCTCCTTAATTTCAAAAGTACCCTTGCCCCGAATCGAACGGGGATCTATCGCTTAGGAGGCGACTGTTCTATCCGATTGAACTACAAGGGCATAACTATTATTAATCGGACAACTAATTTAAATGAGTAATTCTTTTCTAAGCAAGCCTATTTTTATCCATTTTGTAATATTTTTAAATCTCATTTTTTAGCTTTCTTATCATCAAGTTCTTCATTATTTTTTCTGGAGATTCATTGCTATTAATAATTTTATACACGCTAACACATATAGGTGCCTCAACATCAATTTTCCTTATTAAACTAAATAGTGAATCGGCAGTTTCAGAGCCTTCAGCAATCGTTCCAATTTTTAAATTTGCGTCATCTGATGTCATTCCTTTTCCTAAAAGCTCTCCATACAATCTATTTCTACTGTCATTACTAAATGCTGTAGCAATTAAATCGCCTGTACCTGATAAACCGTTCAAAGTATTTTTTTTTGCTCCAATCTTAATTCCTATTTTTTTTATTTCATGAATTCCTCTAGTAACAATAGCAGATATTGTATTCTCTTTATATCCTAAGCCGCAACATATGCCTGCGGCTATAGAAATTACGTTTTTAGCAGCTCCTCCAAGTTGCACGCCAATAATATCCGTATTTGAATAAACTCGAAAATATTCATTTGAAAATAAACTCCTAATAGATTCAGACAAGCTTTTACTTCTAAATGATGCAACTATAGTGGTAGGATGTTTTTCTAAAACCTGCTCTGCATGACTAGGTCCAGATAAAACCCCTACTTTTTTCACATTGAGAACCTGTTTAACGATATCAATAGGAAACATTAATGTTTTTTTCTCTATTCCTTTAGATAGAATTAGTACAGGAACATGCTTATCTAGCGTAATACTTTCAACAACAGATCTTATGTGCTGAACAGGCACAGATATAATACATAAATCTGCATCGACATGCATATCTTTTTTTACAATAATTTTATCAGATATTGAATGAGAAGAAATACGTGGATGTTTTTTTGTTTTATTAAGTGCTTCTAATGAAATTTTATTATAGTGATGAAGCTGAACTGTTACTTTATCTACCAACAATTGGGCAACTGCAATTCCCCAAGTACCAGCACCTATTATCGATACCTTGTTATACAATTTCTCCAATCAGACAAGATTTTTGATCTTTTGATTTTATATGATTTTCTACTTCAGCTATATTTTTTTCATTTACAATAAGTATCATACCTATACCCATATTAAAGCTTCTTCTCATATCCTCATCTGGAACTAAACCTTCTTTTTTAATCAAATCAAATATGAAAGGAACCTCCCAGCTATTCCAGTCAATAATAATATTGTTATTTTCAGAAATCACTCTTTCTGTGTTTTCGATAATGCCTCCACCTGTTATATGAGAGACCCCATTAATCAAATTCTCTTCAATTAATGGAAGGACTGAGCTAAGATAGCTCTTGTGAGTTAAAAGCAAACAGTCTCCAATTGTGCCATCTAATTCATCAAAATGAGTATCTATAGTAAATTTTTCAAGCAATACCTTTCTAGCGAGAGAATATCCGTTTGTATGCAGCCCATTGGAATGCAATCCTAAAAGGAGATTCCCCTTTTCTATTTTTTTGAAGACATTAGCTTATTTTTTTCAGAAACACCTACAATAGTACCAGATAAATCATATTCATTTTCACCATAAAATCCTGGCATTTCTGCAGTCTCGCCTGCAATTAAAGCACACTTATTTTCTTTGCAGGCAACAGTCATTCCTCCAACCACATCTTCAAATACATCGGGAATTAACTTTCCAGTAGCAAAATAATCTAAAAAAAACAAAGGCTTTGCTCCTAAAACAAGTATGTCATTTACGCAATGGTTTACTATACATTGACCTATTGTGTCATGCCTATTAGATAAGAAGGCGATTTTTAATTTTGTACCTACACCATCAGTGCTAGAAACAAGAACAGGCTCTTTATAATCTTCTTTTGGAAATAGATAGCAACCACCAAATGCCCCCAAATCAGAAATCACTCTATTATTAAAAGTGCTTTTTACAGACTTCTTTATTCTATTTATAGATTTATTTGCTAAATCAATATCTACACCTGCTTCTTTATATGTTGTCATATTTTATGCCTATTAAGTTAATCTGAATATATAGACTCTATTAAATCCTTATTGTTATCCTGAACAATCCTTCTAACAACTTTTAAAGATGGTGTAATTTCACCCTTTTCAAGAGTCCAAGCATTCTTTAAAAGTTTATATTTTTTTACTTTCTCGTAATTGGAAAAAGACTTCATCCCATCCTCTATTATTTTATCAAACAATTTTAAAACAGATTTATCACTTATTATAGATGATTTATCTAGTCCAGATTCATTCAAAAAATCATTGAGAGCATCAAAATTAGGAACTATTAAGCAGGATATAAAGTTTCTTCTATCTCCTAAAACAATGCACTGATCTACATATAAAGAGTTTAATAACATATTTTCAATAGGAGCAGGAGCAATGTTTTTACCGCCAGAAGTTACAATCAAGCTTTTCTTTCTATCGGTTATTTTTAAAAAACCATCCGCATCAATCTCTCCTATATCTCCAGTATGAAACCAGCCATCAGTATCTATAGCCTCTTTTGTTTCTTCTTCTTTCCTATAATAGCCTTTCATAATATTAGTACCCTTCACAATTATCTCTCCATCTTTAGCAATCTTAACCTCAACACTGTCCAATGGGATCCCGACGGTTCCAAATCTATAGTTTTTAGGAGTATTAGAAGAAATAATAGGGCTTGTTTCTGTAAGGCCATAGCCTTCTAATATTAATAAATTTAGAGAATAAAAAAATTCTGCTAATTTTTTTGAAAGAGGTGCACCTCCAGATATAAAATACTTAATTTCACCTCCAAACCTATCCTTGACTTTATTAAAAACTAATTTCTTAGCTATCGCATATTTTATTTTCAAAAAAAAATCTACATTTTTTTTATTGTATCTAAGAAAAGAAAGTTTTCTACCTACACTTAAAGACCATTTGAATATATTTCTTCGTATTGCTGGAGCTGATTCTAAACCAGACATTATTTTTGAATAAATTTTTTCATATAAGCGTGGCACACTAATCAAAACAGTTGGTTTAACCTCTTTCATGTTATCAGCAACTTTTTCTATGTTTTCGGCATAATATATTTTTGCGCCTATACAAAATGCACAAAAATGTCCGCACATTCTTTCAAAAATATGACTTAAAGGTAAAAAAGATAAAAACACCTCTTCATCTCCAAACTCCTGAGCTTTTAATATGGAATTGATATTGGATGTCAAATTTTTATGAGTGAGCATTACACCTTTAGGTACTCCAGTAGTTCCAGATGTGTATATCAAAGTCAAAAGGTCACTTTCATTTATAGAATTGACACGCTCTTCAAAACAACCTTTGTTTGAATTTCTAAAAACCATTCCTTTATTTAAAAAAGTTGACAATTTGACAACTTTATTAGACTCTTGATCAAAAGAATCATTCATCATAACAACAAATTCTAAATTCTTGCAACTGCTCCAAATTTCATCTATCTTTTCTAGCTGATCTTCGTTTTCTAAGAATAGAATTTTTAATTGTGAGTCATTAACTATGTACTCTATTTGAGAGGATATTAGAGTAGGATATATACTAACAGTTGCACATCCTGAGCAAATAATCCCATAGTCACACATTGCCCATCTAGGAGAATTGGCAGATATAATTCCAACTTTGTCCCCTTTATTGAGATTTGAAGCGATTATAGCATTCGATATTTCTGAAACAGTGTAAAGTATGGTTCTGCCATTTATTGAAGACCAATTTTTAGCTTTTTTGTAGAAAAACAAATCTTTATCGCCATTATTTTTAACCGTATTTAAAAACAATTCAGATATAGTTTTTGAGCTCATATTTTATTTAAACCTTATTTAGATTAGATAGTATATTTTATTAATTTTTATTAAAAATAATAACAAAATTTAATTAAAAAGGCCCAATAAAGGGCCTTTTTACATTGCTCAATAAGGAGAAAAACAAACAATGATAGGATAATTTAGCACTATTATTCTAATAATTTTGTGAGCTATTTCATATTGTTACAATTATTTAATAGATGTATTTAAAGAAAATTTTGCAATTAAATCATTATCAACATAAGCTTTAACCGAAACCTTAAAACTGGTTCTTTTTTTATTATTAATATTCTTTAAAACATTATTTTCTATAATATCAAAATCTTCACATACAAATAAAACACTTTTTGTAGCTCTTTTTACAAAGTCCGCATTAAAATCTTTAAAAATTAACTTAGCTTTAGAATTATTCTTATTAATTATATTTAAAACTAGTAGTCCTGCTGTAAAATCTGCACCAATCGAAAGTGCGCCAAAGTACATAGAATTTAAATGGTTTTTTGTCCTTCTCGTAAGCGGTATCAGTATTTTAACAACCTTATCATTAGAAGATACTATTTTAGGCCTACAATAAGAAATCATAGGAAGCTTAAACCAGCAATAAAGTTTTATAAAAAAATTATAAAAAATTTGTTTTTTTAACATAGTGTGGCGGTGCAGGGACTCGAACCCCGGACACCCGGATTATGATTCCGGTGCTCTAACCAACTGAGCTACACCGCCAAGTACAGTCTACTTAGATCTATTCTTTATAAAATCATATACCAATCTTACGGCAACACCTGTAGCTCCAAAATCAGGCTGGTAATGAGGTGTTTTAGGACCCCATGCAGTACCAGCTATGTCAAAATGACACCACGGTGTGTTTTCAACAAATTCTTTTAAAAAAGCGCCTGCCGTAATAGTCCCAGCGCCATTTTTACCTATATTTTGAATATCTGCATAAGTGCCTTTTATATCCTTTGAATATTCAGGCCAAAGAGGAAGCTCCCAAACTTTCTCATCTGATTTTTCACTAGATTTTTTTATATCATTTATAAGATTTGTATTATTCCCCATGACTCCCGTTGCGCGATTACCTAATGCTACGATAACAGCCCCAGTTAAAGTCGCAAAATCTAAAATACATTCAGGATTAAATTTTTTATTCACATAAGATAATACATCAGCCAAAACAAGTCTTCCTTCTGCGTCTGTATTTAAAACCTCAATTGTTTTTCCATTGTAAGCCTTGACTATATCTCCAGGACGCTGAGCATTTGATCCTGGCATATTCTCAGTTGCGCCAATTGCAAAAACAATATTCACTTTTGGCTGCAGCAAAGCGACCGCATTCATTAACCCTAATACCGTAGCAGCACCACACATATCAAATTTCATCTCATCCATCTTAGGAGCAGGTTTTATAGATATTCCTCCGGAATCAAAAGTCAGCCCCTTACCAACTAAAGCTATTGGTTTAGATGAAACAGGACCACCTTTATAGTTAACTAATATCATTTTTGCAGGCTCTTTTGCTCCTTGCGCAACACCGTAAAAACTATTCAACTTCATTTTCTTAAACCTTGAAACATCTATTATTTCACACTTCATATTATCAGCTGCAGAAATATCTTCAGCTTTTTTTGCTAAATAGGTAGGAGTTTGAATATTTGCAGGATGATTGCCTAAATCTCTTGAAAGAGAAACGCTCTCACATAAAGCTATACCCTCTTTTACGGGTAATTCTTTTTGATTACTAACAAAAATAATGGTATCAAGGCTATTTTTTTTGCTAGTAGAGCTTTTATACTCATCAAAATAGTAAGACCCTAATAAAGCACCCTCTATTACAGCATTATTAAATTTTCCATTAGCTGTGAATGAATCAATATAAAGGTGTATAGATTTCATTTTTTTATTAATAGCATCTTTAGAAACTTTTGCTGATAAAGATCTTAATAAATCAGACCCAGTACTTTTTACGTCCCCTAGGCCATAAAGATAAATTCTTTTTATGCTTGATGTGCCGTAAATCATCAAGCTTTCACCTAGACTGCCTTTAAAAGACTCTAGCTTAACTGCAGACATCAATAGATTTTTATCAGATTCGGAAATAAAACTTAAGTCTTTTTTAATATTTCCACCTTTAAAAACTCCAATACACATACACTCAATAGAGCTAGATATAGATTCGATTTTTT
Organism: Fidelibacterota bacterium; assembly: GCA_002705575.1. The sequence goes on from PAHI01000051.1 coordinate 24,668, forward strand.
CAGAATTTATTTTTTTTACACTTAACAATTCAGCCTCCTTAACAAATATTATAACTTTTATTAGTAAAATGTTAAAATTTAAAATACAAATAACGTTAGAAAATTATTAAGTTAAAAGATATCTTAAAAGACAATTAAAATATTTATTTATAAAAAGGAGACTTATGTATAATACTGGAATGCTTAAAGAAAACTGCCTAAAAGGTGCACATTACATTGTATCAGGAGGAGGGTCTGGATTAGGGTTCAGCATGTCAAAATACTTAGTTCAATTAGGTGCTAGTATTACAATAATCAGCAGAAACGAAGAAAGGCTTAAAAAAGCATGTGAAGAATTAAAGAAGATAAATCAAGATGTTCATTTGAAATATTACTCATGCGATATAAGAGAAAGTCAAGATATAGATGATATCGTTGCTCAAGTTTTTAAAAAAAATGGTAAAGTTGATGGAGTAATAAATAATGCTGCTGGTAACTTTATATCTCCTACAGAAAATCTTTCTTCAAACGCATTTTCATCTGTTATAGATATAGTTTTAAAAGGAACATGCAACCTAACCCTTTCTTATGGAAAAAAATGCATAGAAAAATCTCAAAAAGGAAAAATCCTAAATATCATAACAACTTATGCTTTAACTGGCTCTGGATATGTTGTCCCATCTGCCGCTGCCAAAGGAGGCGTTTTATCTTTGACAAGGTCCATTGCTGCAGAATGGTCAAAATATAAAATTTACTGTAATGCAATAGCTCCAGGACCTTTTCCGACAAAAGGGGCTTGGGATAAATTATTCCCTAAGCCTATATCAATGTTTTTTGATATGGAGAAGAGACTTCCATTAAAAAGATATGGAGATCATCAAGAGCTAGCTAATCTAGCAGCATTTATGCTTTCAGATTTCTCAGACTATATAAATGGAGAAGTTATAACTATAGATGGCGCTGAATGGGTTTCTAAGGCTGGTCAATTTAATATGCTCAATAAAGTTCCTAAAAAAGTATGGCCGATGATATCAAAAATGACTAGAAAAAATAAATAATGAATTTTATAGGATTTTATGCGTTAATCCCTTTATTATTATTTCTCTATAGTCAAAAACATAAAACTTTATTAGCAAAGTATTCAATCATAGGTACCTTTATTCCTCAGATCAATCTATTGGGGTTTTTGGTAGGTAGTCTTTTATTTGAAGAAAATACCGCAAGGTCTATTTTTTTAGAGTCAACATTCATAACTCATAGTTTAATAATTCACATATTAATTATTTATTTATTATTAATTTTTTCAAATATCGCTAAAAAAGACAATATTGCAATTATTGGAAAAGGTATTTTTATCGGATCATTAACGCATATAGCTCTAGATATTATTTTCTTAAATGAGCCTTTAAATATTTTTTGGCCTATTAAAGATAATACTTTAACTCTAAATTTTATTAGGTCTACACTTCTTTCTAAAATCAGCGATCATACTATAGAAAACATATCTCCTCTAGTACGATGTTTTGAATTTTTGTCATTATATATCTATGGTAAAATTATGCTTATTACTTCAATAAACGATACTAGAAAAGCTAAATTGATATTCTATATTCAAAAATGGTGCAAGCTACAAGCAAATCTATTTATCTTTTTTTTAACTTTATATTTTGTAATTTACAATATGCCTAATTTTGGACTTGAAGTATATTACATTCTGCTTTCTTTTCTTATGCTAGTATCAACTTTTACTGCTATAAAAATAACATTAAAAACAATTACAGTAAAAAAAGATGGATAAAAACTTTATTCAAAGTTTCCTTGATTTTCGATGGCTTACATTTATATCTTCTTCTCAGCATATACAGGTTAAAATCGTAGCCACTTTAATAGCTCTGATTCTTTTTCCTTTAATCAAAAAAACCATAACCAGCCTATTTATAAATAAAATAAAAAATAGCGAAAAGAGATATAAATGGAATAAAACAGTATCATATATGCTCTATTTTTTGATTTTTTTTATAATTGGAAGTATTTGGTTTGAAGGATTCGAATCTATTGCTACTTATTTAGGTTTAGTTTCTGCTGGCATAGCAATAGCACTAAAAGATCCTATAACCAATATAACTGGATGGCTATATATAATTGCAAGATCCCCTTTTAAAATTGGAGATAGAATTGAGCTTGGCAATAATGCTGGCGATGTAGTAGATATTACTATATCTAATTTTACCATTATGGAAATTGGTAATTGGGTAGACACTAATCAATATACTGGCAGATTAATACATATACCTAATGGCAGAGTT
>PAHI01000052.1 GCA_002705575.1 Fidelibacterota bacterium
AAAATTATTAAAACCAAAAAAATCGGATTAATTAATGTAATTAAATAAGCAACAATATTAGTAGGACCTGATCCAACTGGAATTAAACCAAAAAAATAAATCAATAAAGTTAATGTTGAGAAAATCACCAATAACAATTTGTTAGAGACTTTTTTTGGCCAAAAGTTTGTCCTTAAAATCCTAAATTGTTTTATTTTTATGAGAGGTAAAAAAAATATTAAAAGAGGAGTTGCAAGATAAATAAAAGCTAAATATAAAAGATTTAGAAAATTTGTATCAAATGTTTGGGCTATATGATCCCCATTTAATCTTTGATTTTTTAATATATCCCCAAAAGAAAGAATTAATGGACCTAAAAAAAAGAATAAATAAGTAATTAAAACATTTTGATCTAAATGTATTTTTTCAAAAAATCTTATTTTTAATTTTTTATTAAGTAATCTCAATTTCTTGACACCTTAAAATTACAATCCAAAAATTCCTTGTATTTAACCTTTCTTATTACCCATTTTACTGTTTTTCTATATTCAGAAAAAGGATTTCTTGTTGCGCTTTCAAAAAGTTTTAATTCGTAATTACTGTTTTTAAAACATTTATTTAATTGATTACCAACTTTTGAATCTTGATTACTTACCAAGACAATTTCTGTATTATCTTGTAAATTCTTCTTTTCCTTTAATTTTAAGAAATTAGAATATGAATCCTTACCTTCAAAATCAATAGGATCTAAACTTGCAAAATTTTGATTTGATACGGAACGCGTTCTTGAATCCAAAAAGATTAAATATTTATTATCAAATTTTTCTTCTAGATATTTATGCATAGAATAGCCATTTATATTATTAAATTCAAAATTACTTTTACCTTGTAAAGAAAATCTTATATAAGAAAAATAAAATAAGCTTAATACTAATAAAATACTAATTCCTTGGAAAATAGCAAAGCCATTAAACATTTTAGAATAAAAATTAATACTGATATTCTCTAAAATTTTAGAATAAATTTTATCTTGTTTAATAATTTGCATGAAAATAAAAAATAAAAGCAGGATGATTGGTGCCAAAAAGAATCTTGTAGATGGTGGAGCTATTATTGAAATCAAAAAGATAATTAAACTTGAAAAAATAAAGAATATTTTATTTCGTATGTAAAGAAATAAAATAGTTACATATATTGGTAATAGTCCAAGAATTGAAGTTAGATTAGAAAAAGAAGTTGGAATTATTAAGTAGAAAGGGAAAGGTAATTTATTTTCGGTATAAGTTTTAATCCAATTAAGAAATGAATATGATTCAAAATCTCTATTGAGAGGAGAGAAAAAAGCGTTGAATAAGCTGGATTCATAAAAGTAAACCCTATGAATAGCAAAGGGAATATATAAAATAAGGAAAGCAGAAAAAAGAATCAGAAATCCAGCAATAGTTTTTTTCTGATTAATTTTAAAATTGAATTCTTTTTGATTACTTTTTAAATCTAGAGAATAATAAATCAAAAGGGCAATGATATTAATTGAACCACAAATAACTAAACTATATTTGGATGTTGTAGCAGTAAAAATTAGAAAAAATAAAAAGAAAAGATTTTTCTTACTAAACTTTAAATTGCCTTGAACAATATTTAGGAATAAAAAACTTGTAATTACTAATAATGATGTTGGAAAAAGTTGCGGCTTAGCAGTAAGAGTTAAAAATATGAAAACTGGAGAAGAAACTAATACTAGAGGTAAAGTTTGCAAAATATATCCAAAATATTTATTTTTTATTGGGTAGTATTTTGAATTTAATAGAAAAATTGCCTCTTTTACTAAAAAATAAACATTAATTAGTCCAAGATATTGAATTAAAGTTATTAAAGGAATTGCTTCTACAGAAATAAAGCTTGCAATTAATTTCTCTCCATTCATTGCCAAAAGAGACGTATACCAAGTGGGATCATAAGAAGTAAAATTTAAATATTGAATTGCAACCCCAAGATGATAATCTAAGGAATCTCCAGATGAAATAGGTATAAATGATAATAAAAAATATACTAATAAAATTGAAAATTCTAGAAATAGAATAAGATTAAATTTATGAAAAGATATTCCAACATAAATCAATTTTTTAGAATGTCTGATAATAAATTTAAGATTTTCAAGAATTTGATCTAGACTACTAATTACCGATAAAAATAAAAAAACTATAGTTAAAAATTTATATAGGTTTGGTTGATTAAATATCGAAATTAAGGATGCAAAAAATTGAAATATTACAAAACCAAAAGATATCGATAATAGAATTTCTAATTGAACTGAATTTTTTTTTTTAAACTCTAAAAAGAAAGATTTTACTTTAGATCCATTTAAATAAACACAATATAAATATATCAACGATATTAAAATTTCCATTATTTAACTTTTTTATAAATATAGTATCTTCTTGAAATATAGTTCCAAAAAAAAGTTGGGAACACAGCAATAAGCTTTCCTATTAGAGATATATTTATAATTTGAATAACTAGTGAAACTGTTAATGTATTTAGAAGTACCCCAATTAAAGAAAATAATGTGACTAAAAATATCTCAACAGAATTTGAAAATCTACAATTTTTTTTAAATACAGTTGTTATTCCTAAAAAATAATTCACAAATAATGCTACACAAAAAGCTATTAAATTAGAACTAAATATTGCCATATTTAATTTTTCAAAAAGAAAATAAAAAATACAAATATCAAAAATAGTCGCTAATCCACCAATTAAAAAATATCTAAAAGCAGACTTTGTAAATAAATATTTTACTCCATTAGAGAGAAATTTTATAAAAGAATTATTTTTGAAAAAACAATATAGTATTGCAAAGATCGACTGAAATCCATCTTTAAAAGCTTTTATCTTTTTACCTTCTTTTTTTGATCTTGGGAAGTATTTCCCATTAAACTCAGTAACTTTTTTCCCTTTATTAAGTGCTATGCAAACCAACTCAAAATCGACATTAAAACCATTAAACAAAATTTTCTCTTTCTTATAAAAATTTAGATTAATAATTTTTAATCCAGTTGCTGTATCACTAAGTCTTTCATTATATAAAAAGTTAGTAATTTCTGTTAAGAATCTAACACCTAAATAGTTCTGTATATAAACATAATCAGCTCTACCATCAAGTGTTCTTGAAGAAAGCACCATAGATGCTTTTTTGTTTTTCAAACAATTGATTCCCTCAAAGGCATCATCAACATCATATTCTCCATCTAAATCAAAAATTACTCCAATATCACCATGAGAATTCAAAATCCCTTTTTTAATTGAGCCACCTTTACCAATATTCTTTTTATTAAGAACTTTCTTCGTAATTGGATTATCTAAAGACTGTATCCATTCCCTAGTACCGTCATCTGAATTATTATCTATAAGTAGAATCTCTACCTTTTTTTGTAAATCTAATTGATTAATTTTTTCAAGCAAATGTTCATATTCTTTTGGAGCTCTATTAATTTCATTCCATAAACAACATATAAATGATATTTTTATTTCACTCATAAATATATATAGATTCAGATTATTATAAATCTAAAAAGATTAAAAGTAAAAGATTATTTATAAATATAAAATTTTTCTCCATTTTTTTAAAGCTAAATTTCTCAAGTCATAATTAGAAATATTAAATTTTTCATTATCTTTCCCAGAGTTAAATATTTCTATTAACTTATCATTCATTTGTTGAATATTATCCACCGTATATATCGGGAAATCAAAATAATTTTTATATTTTGCTAAAGGTGAATTTTTAAAACAAATTGCAGGTTTTCTTAACCATATCAAATCATAAATCTGACCTGAGCATACATATTCATATCCAGATGCACCTGTATGAAAAAACAAAACAACTTCTATGTTTTCTTCTATGTTCTTAAAAAGAATATCTACTGGAATATATCTACTTTGAACAGTTCCCTCAAAAAAATGTTTTATATTATTATTTTCTTTATATTTAAAGGTATCATCACTTAATCCAGAAGTGGCTAATGAATATTTGTTTTGATTAAAGCTTAAAAGTTTATAGATATCCTGAGAATTTTTTAATTTAGAATGAACTCCAATAGATGCCGCATACTTTTTCCGACTTCTTTCTACGTAAAGTTTTGGAGAATAATCTCTAAATATATAATGCTGTATGTGATCAACCAAATTTTCATTCATCCCCAATTTTTTTAAATTATCAAAAACCCTTTTTTCTAAACATAAAAATTTCAAGTTTTTTATTTTTGAAAGATTCATTTTTAAAGAAATTAAAATACATTTTTTATATATTTTTTGAAGAAAATTTAAGTCTCTTCTTCCCAAAAAGGATAGCTCTCCAGCCATACAAATTAAAATATTGGTTTTCGGTACAAATAATCTTAATATTGATACTAAAGGATAATGAACTGGCAAAACTTGAAGGAAAATCACATTTTTAGGCTTTTTTAAAAAAGCTTTAATAAAAATATTAAAAATTAAATTAAACAAATATATATGCATAAAAATCTTATTTCTATGACTTTTCAAAATGAAAGTCTTAGTTTTCTTATCCAAATTTTTTAAACAAATAGAGCTTTTTTTAAAAAATGCTCTGTTTATTAAAGTCAACTGACGAAGTACAGATATTACTCCTAGGTAGAAGTCAGCATGTTGTTCTCCATCCTTTAAAAAATCAATTAACCAAACCTTTTCAAAATTCATTTTTTTGTAATTGCATTAAATTTTTAATTAGATTTAACTCAAAATCTTAAAAGTTTTTTTAAGCAGTTAATCTTTTTTGATATTTTTTTAAAAAATAGTAAGGTAATATCCAAGATGCTGTAAATAAGAAACCAATGAGATGAGATATAACCATACCTAAACTTCCAATATTAGGGACGAATACTATAGCAAGGCAATAGGTAATGGCTAATTGAAATGGTAAATACAAAAGAGGTAGCTTATATTCTTCTATAGCTTGCAAAGAATAAGAGAAGAAGTCTGAGGAAGATCTTACAAAAACATAAAGTGATACTAAAAAAGAAAGGCCAATACCGACATTAGAATCACCCCAAATTACATTTGTAAGTAATTTGATTGATACAAATGTTAAAAAGGAAACTATAACAATTTTTATATGTTGGAGAAAAATTAATTTTTTTATTTTTGATAATTCATTTGATAATGTAATTTGACTAAAAATCCTTGGTAAATCCAAAGACACAAGAAATAAAAAAACATTAGCAAATTTCATTGCAAGATAATATTGAACCAATGAGGATGGTGATACTATCCATAAAATGAAGTTATCTGATTGCAAAATTATTGAACCTATAGCTGATGCTCCCCAAACTTTTAATCCCTCTTTAAGTACTTTTTTCTGACTTACATACAAAAATTTTTTACTTATACTTTTATTTTTCTCTTTATAATATTTAATGAAAAATATTATTAAAGTTAATATTGAGGAGAGGAGAAAAGTTGTTAAAACTAATATAGATAAATTGTATCCTGAAAAATCACGTAAAAAATATTTTAAATATAAAAAATTGATTATTGGAGGTAAAGCTAAAACACTTGATAATAAATAACCAAATCTAGATGAGAATGCTATTCTTGTAGCTAAATTTGCTAAAAGTAAAAATGCCGAAGATACCCCTAGTAATAAAAAAAGATTAAAAATTTGAGTTTGATTTAATATACCTTGAGAATTAAATCCCAAAATAAAAAAAACTGAAAATAAAGAAATAAAAATTAAACCTATTGAAAAGAAAAGAATTTTCAATGATTTTTTAAATGCAAAATAGGAATTTTTAGATTTTAAAGCAAAGGTTTGAGCTATAACTGGCTGACCAAAGTCAAAAATGCCTGATAAAGAAATGAAAGTTTGGATAATTATTACAATATTAAATTGATCAGGAGAAACTTTATTTATAGATAATTTTATAAATAGTAATTGCAGTAATAATGAAAAACCTCTTATAAGAGTATGAAATAAGGAAATATATTTTTTTTTATTATCTAAATAGCTTTTCAAAATATTCAAATATTAATTTTTTAATTTTTAGCAATTAAGTATTTTTTTAAAATTCTATAGAAGAAGTAAGAAATTCTAAATGGGATTGCTAATAAATAAATCAGAAAATGAGTAATCATATTTTTATTTGGAATTTCATTCCAAAGTTTAAAAGATAAAACGTCCTCCTTAAAAGAATTAATGGAAAATATATAAGTATTCCAAATATGATTTGATTTATAAGTTCTTATTAAAACATTTAGAAAACTTGAATAAAGAGTTTTATCTTTTTTTAGAAATTTTAAATTTAAAAGAAAACCATTTAAATCTAAATTCATTCTTCCAACCCAATTAGTATAAAAAGAGTCGTTCCCCATATTATTATTTACAAGTGGTTTTGAAACATAGAGAAGTCTTGTTTCATTAGAAACTATATAATTGAAATAAGGTTTCAAGTGGGAATAGTAAGTTCCCACAAGAGATTTTTCAATTTTTGAAAAGTTTATTTTTTTTGAATTGAATACAATAGAACTAATATATGAAAAAAGAGATGCTAAATTTTCACATTTCTCTAGATAATAAATTAAGGCTTTTTTACTATCAATATTAAAGAAATAATTAGAGTCATCATTTCGATCTTCATTACACAATCTTATAAAGTGATCTACTTTAACTTTATTATTTTGATATACATTGTTTCTAGAAGAAATAATAATATCATTTTTTTTTATCATCGCAAGGATTCTTTTTAATGCATCTTCTACAAGCCAATCATCACTTCCTATAAGCCAGGCATATTCTGTCTTTGCCATATTTATGGCTTTAAAATAATTTTTATCAGCTCCCAGATTTGACTTATTAATATTTAAGGATATATCAAGATAAGTATCATTTTGCCATTTTCTTATTAATTCCTTAGTTCCATCTTTAGAGCAATTATCACTAATTACTATTGCAATTTTTTGAGATTCTTTTTGCGAATAAATACTTTTTAGCAATCTATTAAGAAAAAATTCTCTATTATAAGTTGGTATACAAATAGTTAATTCTTTACTATTTTCCATATCTTTATTTTATTATCTCCTTAGCTTCATCGCACCAATCTATCATATTCTTAATACCATCTATTAAGCTATAACTTGGCGACCAGCCTATATAATTTTTTACTTTACTAATATCTGCAATAAATACATCTTGATCACTTTTTCTTCTTGGCAATTTTGTATAAATTAAATTATCAATATCTATTTCTTTTTTTAATATATTAAAAAGTTCTAATAAACTTAATGAATTTTCTTGACCACCACCAATATTAAAAACTTCGCCTATTGCTTTTGAGGGATTACAGTAGAAATCATCATAAAGAGAAACTGCATCTTTCACATGAAGTAAATCTCTTACTTGCTTACCAGTTCCAGATATTGTGAAGGGAGTAACTTCCAACTTCTTTGAAAATTGAGATTTTTGTTCAAGAGCTGATCTACAGAACCATCCAACCCAACCTTGGTCATAAGTAGAAAACTGTCTATCACCATAAATAGATGAGTGTCTAAATACAACTGTTTTTAAACCAAAAACACGAGACCAATCTTTTATATACATTTCTGCAGCTCCTTTTGAGCAACCATAAGGCGTTGAAAAATCTAAAGGAGTTTTTTCATTAAAGCCATTAGGGTAATCTGGATTAAAATATCTAAATTTTTTTTCAATTTTTCTTATCCACTCTAAGTCACCATAAACTTTGTTTGTACTGCTAAAGGCTAGAAGTGATTTATCTGAAAACTTTCTTGTTGATTCAAGAATATTAAAAGTTCCAATTAAGTTACTATATAAATCTTTTCTAGGATTTTTTATCGAAGTTGTCATTGCTACTTGTCCCGCAACATGGCAAATATAATCAAAGGGTTTATGCTTTTTAAATATTTCTTCAACAATATCAATATCAGCAATATCATTCTTATAAAAATAAAACTGGTTTAGTTTTGAATTTTTCCTAAGCCATTCAAGATTATTTTTACCACCATCTCTTAAAAGCAAGTCAATCACTATAACTTCATAATCTTTTTTTAAAAAATGAGAGGCTAAGTTAGATCCTAAAAATCCACAACCACCAGTTATTAAAATTTTCATTTGACCAACCTAAAAATTTAGTCCTTTTATATCTGCAACCATATTATTGTATGAAGGCTCATCAAAGCTATCTTTAACTTTTAATTTCCCATTAGCATTAAATTTACTCCATTCCTTAAAAGCAAATTGATAAACATTCATAGGAATTCCACTTCCAATATTTACAACTTTAGGATTATTAATTTGTATATCATCCCTTATTAAAGCTTTACATATATGAGAGGCAACAAGCTCTACAGATATGAAATCTCTGATTTGATTCGCCGAATTAATTTCAAAATCAATACCTTTATAAGCAGCATTTTTAAGCGAAGGCCATAAGTTTTTCTTAAATTGACCCTCACCAAATGCAGTAAAAATTCTTCCATAAAATAGTTCGATATTTTCCTCTCTAGCAAATGCATTTAAAATTTGAAAGCCTGCTGCCTTGCTAGCAGCATATGGATTATTTGGATTTAGCGATGCATTAGGAGGAATTCTTTCATAATTATGTTCATTACCATATTCCATACAAGTTCCAGAAGTTATAAATCTTCTAACACCAGCATTTTTAGCTAATTCAATAAGTTTAATACCAAAATTTACATTTACTTCAGTTAATTCCTCCCAACTAGCCTTCTGGGGGCTAACACCAGCTGTTGCAAGGTGTATGATGGAATCAATACCTTTCAAGTCACTTATATTAATCTCATTAATTTCTTTTTCTATCCAAGAAGGTGAGTTAACTGATCGAATTCTAAATTTTGAGCCAGGCCTTCTTAAAGCAATAATTTGATAATTTGTATTTGCTAAATATTTAATAACATGAGACCCAATAAACCCAGTACCTCCGGTTACGAATATTTTCATGAATGATTTTTTTTCCTTAATTGATGACAATAATAGTTTATTATTTTAAATATTTCCATTTTAGTTTTTTGAGGAATTTAGTTACTGGTGGAGCTGGCTTCTTAGGTTCGCATCTAGTAAAAAAATTATTAGCAAATAAAGAAGAAGTTATTTCAATAGACAATTTCTTTACTGGGAAAAAATCAAATTTAACTGATTTTTTAGATAATCCACTATTAGAAGTTATAAGACATGATGTAACAGAGCCAATTAAATTGGAAGTTGATAGAATTTGGCATTTAGCCTGCCCAGCTTCGCCTATACATTATCAACTCAACCCTATTAAAACTGCAAAAACAAGTTTCTTGGGTACTTACAACATGCTTGGTCTGGCCAACAGGGTAAAAGCCAGAATATTATTAGCAAGTACAAGTGAAGTTTACGGAGATCCAGAAATTAATCCACAATCAGAGTCTTATAAAGGGTGTGTAAATACTGTAGGTATAAGAAGTTGTTACGATGAGGGTAAAAGAATTGCAGAGACTCTTTGTTCTGATTACCATAGAATGCACAATGTAGATGTAAGAATAGCAAGAATTTTTAATACATATGGCCCTAACATGCTGCCCAATGATGGAAGAGTAATCAGCAATTTTATTTTTCAAGCTCTAAAAGATAATTCTCTAACTGTTAATGGAGACGGTTCTCAAACAAGATCTTTTTGCTATGTGGATGACCTCATTGAAGGACTTATAAAATTAATGAATAGTGATTACCACTTGCCTGTAAATCTTGGCAATCCAGAAGAAATTAAAATTAAGAGCTTAGCAGAACTCATCAGACAAAAAATAAATGACAATCTTAATATTATTTATACACCTTTACCAAAAGATGATCCTAAGCAAAGAAAACCACAAATTGATTTAGCAAAAAATAAGTTAATGTGGGAGCCTAGTGTAGATCTAGATTCAGGATTGGAAAAAACAATTTTATACTTTAGAGGAATTACTAAATGAAACTTGTAGTAAAAACAATCTGCTGTATTGGGGCTGGATATGTTGGAGGTCCCACAATGGCTGTTATTGCAGATAATTGTCCGGATATTCAAGTTCATGTAGTAGATATCAATGAAAAAAGAATAAAAGACTGGAATGATTCTAATTTATCCAATTTACCAATTTATGAACCAGGCCTAGAAAACATTATCGAAAGATGTAGAGGGGAAAATCTCCATTTCTCTACAGATGTAGAGAGGGCTATTTCAGATGCAGATATGATTTTTTTATCTGTTAATACCCCAACAAAAACTAAAGGCATAGGCGCCGGTCAAGCAAGTGACCTCAAATGGATTGAAAAATCTGCAAGACAAGTAGCGAAATACGCTAGGGGTAATTCAATTGTTGTAGAGAAGAGCACTCTTCCAGTCAAAACCGCCGAAACCATTCAAAAAATACTTAATACAGAAAATGATAAAAAAGATAATCAACAATCAAATTTCTATGTTCTCTCTAACCCAGAATTTTTAGCCGAAGGAAGTGCTATAAATGATCTTATATATCCTGACAGAGTTCTTATAGGTGGGGATAACGATGATGCTATAAGCGCTCTAGAAAGTATCTATCTGAATTGGGTTGCAAAAGAAAAAATAATTAAAACTAATTTATGGAGTTCTGAGCTATCAAAACTTGCGGCTAATGCATTTCTTGCTCAAAGGATTAGTTCAATAAACTCTATCTCAGCATTATGCGAGGCAACTGGAGCAGATATTGGCGAAGTTTCTAAGGCTATAGGAATGGATAATAGAATTGGATCAAAGTTTCTAAAACCTGGTCCAGGCTTTGGTGGGAGTTGTTTTAAGAAAGATATTTTAAACTTAGTTTATATTGCTAATTATTATGGTTTAAATGAATTAGCAAAATATTGGCAACAAGTCCTCGATTTAAATAAATGGCAAAATCGAAGGATAAGTAAAATTATAATCAAAAATCTTTTTGGAACACTCTATGAAAAAAAGATTGCAATTTTAGGTTTTGCTTTTAAAGCAGAGACAAACGATACAAGGGAATCTCCTGCAATTAATATTTGCAAAGATCTTCTGGAAGAGGGTGCTCACTTGAGTATTTATGATCCAAAAGTTTCTAGTTTTCAAATAAGTACTGATTTAGGGTGCAGCCATAATTATAAATCTAAGGAAGGATCTTGGATATCATGTGATTCGATAGAAGATGCCGCTTATAATTCTGATGCAATTATAATAATTACCGAATGGGAAGAATTCAGGACTTTAGATTGGGAAAAGTTATCACAAGTCATGCGATTCCCTGCATGGCTTTTTGATTTAAGGAGAATTACAAATGTTGAAAAAGCAAGGGAATTTGGAATAAATGTATGGAATTTAGGAGCTACAGGATAATATTTCTAAAATCAAAATTAATCTCTCAAATTATCTATCTAAAGGAACCCTATTGTTTGAAATTTCATTACGCCAATGGTTTAGCAAATCTTGAAACATATCTCTAGCTTTAATTTCAGGCTTCCAGTTTATTGTAGAAAAAATTTTTGAATTATCAAACATCTGGTAATCTGCATCAATTGGTCTTAACCTATCTTTAACAGAAATAACTTTAATGTCATTTCGAGTACTCATTTGTAAAAGAATATCTATTACTTCATTCAACTTAAAAGCTTCTGTACCTGCAATATTAAAGTAGTCGCCATTCTTGAGATTACCTTTTTCTGACTCTTTCATTAATAAAAAATATGCTTTTACAGCATCTCGTACATCTTGAAAAGTTCTTGTACTAGATAAGTTGCCTACTTTTATAATTGGCTCTTGCAATTCAGCTTCAATTAATGCGATTTGTTTTGCTACCGTACTCTCAAAAAAAACATCACTTCTTCTTGGTCCAGAGTGGGTTCCCATTCTAGTGACAAAGGTTTTCAAAGAATAAGCTTCGCCGTAAAATCTTCCAAGAAAATCAGTACCTATTTTACTAATGCTATATGGACTTGCACCATGAAAAGTAGTTTCTTCATCTAATTGAATACCTTTCTTACTTTTTCCATAAACTTCACTTGAAGAACATACGTGAATAACTGGACTATAATTATTTATTTCTTTTTGAGTTTTTATCGCTTCAAGAAGATTTGCAGTACCTATAATATTAGTCTGCAAGGTTTCAATGGGAATATCAAAAGAAGTTTTAGGATATGACTGAGCTGCCAAATGAGAAATGAATTTTGGTTTATATTCTGTTATTAGTCTTTGAATTGATGAATAATCATTCAAATCAGCATAAAAAATTTTTATCCTATCTTTTTTATTAATCCTCTCAGTTAAGTGATAAATATTATCAAGAGGTTCTTGCCACCTCATCATCCCAATTACATTCAAATCAGTATTTTCTAATATAAAGTCAACCATTTGTGATCCAACTTGACCTGTAAATCCAGTTATTAAGATTGAATTTTTATTCATAATATATAATTTTTTTTATTAAAATTTTTGAATTCTTTGTTTATAGCTTCATTTAGATTAATCAAATCTCTTTTAAGTATCTTTTTTAATATAGGAGATTCCATGGCAATAAACTTTGGTCTATTAATAAAAAATGATTTATTTGGTAAAGTCTCTTTATATCTAAGAGATTTAAAAATAACACTATTCAGTAAAAAGGCCAATTCCAAACGAGACACTAAATTAGGTCCACCAAAATTAATTATATTGTTTTCTATTTCTCTCCAATTTTCTGAAATATTTACTAAACCTTCAATAACATCATCTAAATATATAATTGATCTGAAAAAAGGATGAAAAATTTCTGCTTCCCTATTATTACAAAAGCAGCTCGATAAATAATAAGTAAAATTATCATTTCTTGAGAAAACATAAGATAACCTTACACTTTTAAAGTTCTTATGTCCCAAAAACAATTTTTCAATATGATTCTTCATGAATCCATATTTACCAATAGGATTTACATCCATTGTTTCATCAAAAGGTTTCCTATGATCGCCATAAACAGTATCAGTTGATAAAAAAATAATCTTAATTTCTTTTTTCAAAAGAATTTCAATTAGTTTAGAAGTACCCTCAACATTAACTGACCAAGCATAATCAAATTTTGTATTACAAATATCAGGCGATGAAATTGCAGCCGTAATATAAACCGTTCCTATTTTATCCAATTCTAAATCTTTTATATCTTCTGGGGTTTTAAGATCAAATTTAATTAACTCTTTATCCCCCATAGTGCTTGTTGCTAAACAGGCTAAGTCCTTTTTTTTTAAATATTTGAAGAGGGCTTTGCCAATTAAACCACTTCCTCCAATAATAAGATTATTTTTCATTTGACTAATATTAACTGTTTACTATTAAAGGTATATTAATCCTTAAAATCATACTCTCATACTCTTTTCATTTACAAGTCTAATCCTTGAAATTTATTAAAAGAAAAGATGAAAAATTAATATTTAAATCAGGAAATAAATAAACAATTAAAAAATTTTTAGCGATATAGTTTAAACCTAAAAAATATATCTAAGCAAAATGATAATAGTTTGCATCTCAAAAAACAAACTAATTAAAAAGGATAATTTTAATAAGAAATATGATAAGTAAAATCTTATGACCAAGTAACCGTAAAGATTTCAATTAATTTGAAATTTATAATAATATTACTTATCTTATTTGGGCATACTATATAAGATATAATTAAATTTTTATTTTTGAAAAGATAGTGATCTATCTTGTACTCCTCGACGTTACATTAAAGGGTGGAATAGAAAGAGTAGCAACAAGTTTTGCCAATTACCTTATAAAAAATAACGTGGATGTCAAAATAATTTCCTTCTTCCAAAGTCATAAAAAACCCTTTTATTACGTAGATCCAAAAGTTAAATTTATTTATCTTTCGAAGATTAAATTCACAAGATTGGTTACTTGGTTATTTACACCATTATTAATTAAAAGACTTTTTTATAATATTAAACAACCTAATAAATCTCCCATAATAATATATTACGCAGGAATAATACCTTTTTTGTGGATCATTTCCCCCAGGATTTTACCTTTCTTGACTTATTCGGAGCACTTAAGTTTTGATACCGCTGGCATTCCTGTTAGATTCGTAAGACGCTTCTTCTTGAAAAGGATTAAATCCGTTCACGTTATAAACAAATATTCTCAATCTGAGTACAAAAAAATTGGAATTAAATCTAAATATATTCCAAACCCAATAACCATTTTTAATTCGCAAAATCAATTTAAATACAAGGTGAATATAAATCCTCCTAAAAAAGTATTCAATATTATATCTATAGGTAGATTAGAAGAAGTAAAAAATTTTTTGGATGTTCTCAAGATTGCATCATTATTTAATGAAATTTATAATGTAAAATTTAATATTTATGGTGATGGACCATTAAGAGAATTTCTAATTAAAGAATCTAGAAAATTAAATCTTGAGAATCTTACTTTTAATGCCTTTGCATCAGATATAGCTCATGTCTATTCATCTGCTGATTTTATAATTATGACTTCTCTTTCAGAAGCTTTGCCTATGGCTTTGTTAGAAGCAATGAGCTTTGGGGTCATTCCTATCGCATATAACGACTTAGATGGACCTAAAGACATAATTAATAATAATAAAAATGGCTTTTTATGTCCTAGAGAAGATTTTGATTTTATTAAAAATCTTATCTTAGATTTAATTCAAAATAATAATAAATTCAACCTTATAAGTAACAAAGCCGTAGATTCTTCATTGGATTACTACCCTGAAAATATAAATACTCAATTTCTCAATTCTTTTATAAAAAACAAGTATAAATATTAAAATTAAAGAAAATTAAATTTATAGTACTAAAAATATAAAATCTTAAAATTTCATAATTTTATAAAGCAAGTTCATAAGTTTAGTAATAATGAAGTTTTTAAATTTTCTAAAAACTTTATATTCTTTTAAAATTTTTGATTTACAGCATTTCTCCAACAGAATTAAATCACTTTTAGTTATTTCATGATCCATAGAATATGAGCTTTCTACATTGGAGTTTAGGATTGTTACTAAACTTCTTTCTAAAAAATGAGATTCGCATGATAACTTTGAATAATCAATAAACATAATAAGATTTTCATAGAATTTTTTACTTCTTAAAAGAATATTTTCTTTAGGAACAATGAAGTTTGCACCTGGAGAAAATCTTATAAAATCTGGGAAATTATCACATTTAAATACAAAAGAGTAAAAATCATTATATTCAGAAAAGTATTTTCTTGGTAAATCAAATTTATACCAACTATTATTTATTTCAACATAACTATTATCTGATACGTTTAAATTAATTGGGAAAATATTTTGTTTTGCTATTTCTAGATTTGTAAAACATTTCCTTTTAATCAACTTTAAAAACATTTCAGTACTAATGTGCCTAGTAAAAATGTTGTCTTTACAAAATACAGTCACTTTGGGCAAATCATCGTAATTAGAAATGATAAATTTCAAATAACTATAGATGTTATAACCAACATTTTTTATAGAAATATAGTTATCAGTAATATGATTAATATCCTTGCCGCTTTTATTATAAATAATGTAGTTTTTATTTTTAATATTTTTCACCCATGAAATGTCTCCATTAAAATGAGAGATGCAAAAAAAGTGATTTATATTTTTTAGTATCTTATTTAAATTTTTTTCAGCATTATTTTTAATCATTATAAAAAAAATTTCTGATCAAAATGATAAGTAGTTATGTTTTTAGTCTTATAGATATACTATTAAAAAATCTGATAAAAGTAAGTAAAAATAGACAAACAAAATCAATCCATATTTAGAGAAGAAAATTTATAATATTGAAATAGTTATTGGCATTATTCAACAGTATTAATTTTCTCGATGCGTCATTTAGAAAAAGATTATGGATTCTTTTTTTAAATTTATATCTAAGATTAAAAAATAACTATTTTAAAATCATGCGAAGTGTTAGTTTCTAAAAAAACTTACGAAATTTTCTTTAATGTTTCAAAAATTTTAATATCGTAAAGCATATTAAAACATCTAGCTAATGGATGCTTAGCCCAATAATAAAATTTTTATTGACTTAATTTGCACTATTACTATATAAAAATCTTCACTATTAAATTTGAATATTTTAGATTTGTATAATATATAATTAAAATCTTTTAAGCAAATTACTCTACAATCAAGTTGATTAATTATTTTAAAGGTATTTAAAAAAACAGAATTTATTAAAAAATTACGTATTATAAAAATTTTGCCACAAAATTATTTATTATTTCTATTTCGAAATCCATCATTGATTTAGTTAACCCAGGGAATGTTCCAAGAAAAAGTGTATTATCCATAATCTCATCTGAACCTATTGTCTCTACAGCTATCTTGTAAGCATTTGGATTAGATTTTTGAAGTTCTATAAATGCTGGTTGCCTTATTAAATTTCCTCCAAATAACATTCTATTGCCAATTTTATTATTGTCTAATTCTTTTGCTAATTCTGTTCTAGTAAAAGGAGATTCCTTTTTAGTTGAGATTTTAAATCCGAACCATGAACAATCAGTATGACAGTTTGTATTATCCCAAGAGAATCCGTTGAATTTATCCCATCCTGTTGCATGAGTTGGTAAAGCAAATTCTAAAAATTTCTCGGACTTTGATAAACCAGATCTTAAGTAATTCCAATTTTGTTTTCTTTTTTCAATAAATTCAGGAAGTCTTTTAAGCTGAACTCTACCTATTGAAGCTTGTATATCTAATGGTTTTAAATTAAAACCTAAATGGCTGTATGTATATTTATGATCATACCCCTTTGGGAGATCTCCTAATTGCCAATCAAATCTTTTATTACATGTATTGTCTACACCACTGGGACACCAACAATCTCTTCCCCAATCTCTAAAACTTTCGGCAATGACTGCTAGCTTTTTACTGTTTACAATATTAACTGCACCCCCCTCTCCCATAGTTAGGTGATGGGGAGGATAAAAACTTTGAGTACTAATATCTCCCCATGTGCCAGTCCATCTAATAACCTTATCAGGGCCATTATCTAATCCAGGACTATTTTTGAAAAATCCTAAGCTATTTGCAAGGCTTTTTGGCATTGAATAGCTGCATCCAAGCGCATCACAATTATCTTCTATTAGCCAAAGATCATATTTTTTACAAAACTCTAATGTTTTGCTCAAGTCAAAGGGATTGCCAAGAGCATGAGCCATCATTACAGCTTTGGTTTTTTCTGGGTTATAAGCTTTCTCTAATTGATTACAGTTAGCGTTCCCCGTTATTGTATCAGCATCAATGAATACAGGTATCGCACCTACTTGAACTATTGGTGCTACCGTTGTAGGAAATCCTGCTGCTACAGTAATTACTTCATCGCCAGGATTTATTTTTTTATTCCCTAATTTATAAGAGGTTAATGCTGAAATGGCTACTAAATTTGCACTAGAACCAGAGTTAACTAATAAACATTTTTTAACTCCTAAAAATTCTGATATTTCCTTTTCCATACATTGACCTTCAGGTCCAAGAGTTAGCCAAAAATCTAAAGTTGAGGAAACTGCAGCAGCTACTTCATCTTCAGTAAAAACCCTCCCTGCATAAGGAATAGGCATGCCTTTTTCCCACTTTGAGCGTAAATCATCACCATCAGGTCTAAATTGAGTATGAACTTTCTTTGAATAGTCTCTTGTTAATTTGAGAATTTCATTTTTTAGTTCATTAATACTTTCCAATAAACTAATCTATCTAATTAAACAATTCTACAACGATAATTAAATTTTTGTACACTAATAAAAAAACCTTAGAAAATAAATTAAATTGCTATTCAAGCATCAAAATTAATTAAAAATAAGCAAAAAATAGATCTTACTATAGAAAAGTTTGTTAAAAAAAGAATTCCCGAAATTTTGAATTTTATAAAAAGATAAAAAACTTGATTTTAAGTGAATTTTGATTTATGAGATGAAGGTTAGTATTTTCAAAGTGTAAAAAAAAAAAGATATTTAAAACTTACTATCAAACACAAAAATATTAATTTTATGAGGTATTTATAATGGCAATTACCTTCTAATAAAATTCAGCAAAAAGTTGCAAACCTTATGATAGGAAAAATGATAAAAGACCTATCCTTTATCAAAATAAGAAATATGAGAAAATAAATTGAGCCAAGCGGAATCTAACCGCTGAAACCCTGAATACCATGCTCATGCCTAATCTATCTATAACTAGGTTTTAATAAATTTAGTTATTAAAATCGCAGGATAGATCCCAGAAAAAACAATATAAATTTTAAGTAACACTTTTTATACGCTTTAATTCAAATATAGTTTTTTTTAGATTTTTTATTTCTTCCTTTTGCTTAACATTAATTATCATTATTGTTTGAAAATGAGATAGTTTTTCAGTTTGAGTTAGTGAATTACATATATCAATAGCTTTTTTTATTTCATTATTATAGTCAAATTGCAAATCTTTTTTAGTAGTAATAAGATTATTTAATCTAGCTTCAGTAATACAATTTCCTTCTTTCAAAATTTTAATAATATTAATTCTTTTTTTTAAATCAATGTTACCAATTTTAGCTAAAGTTCTAGGCGAAACTTCAGCTAAAACATACTCAGGTATTTTTGCATTAAATAACCATTTTTCATGAGCTAAAGCTAAATCTCTACAAACTCTTCCACTAAAATTAAAAATGCCTGAGTCAGTTAATTTAACCCAATAATTATTTTTAATAAGTTTCTTTATTTCGAAAAGAGATTTTGCAATTTTAGATATAGAAATTCCAACTTGATTTATTGAAGAATTTACAATCTTAATTTCATTTTCTAAAAACTCAATACTTGAATTGAATGATGAATCTTTAATTAATGATTTATGCACTTGAAGATCATTAAAAGATTTTTCAATAGTTTCTTCCATTTAAGCCTTTATCTAAAAAGATATCCAATTATTATCATTTTTCTAGATTTCTAGTGATTTATGTCCCGAGATTTGGACGATTCGTCCAAACAAGTACAAATGTACTATTATGTTATTCAGTCGCAGCTTTGCTCGCAGAAAACGTATATTAATACATATTCAGACATAAAAATACACCATGTAAAATGGTGTAAAATCATTAAGACTATTTGGTGTAAATAGCGCAAATCCTGATGGAGCCAAGCGGACTCGAACCGCTGACCCCCTGCATGCCATGCAGGTGCTCTACCAGCTGAGCTATGGCCCCATATTTTAATAGTAAGTTAAAATCGAAAAAAGAGAAATGATTTATTATTCTAGAAACTTTGTTCTAAAATCAAATTATGTTATTTTATAAAATTATAAATGAAGCAATATAGCAGAAGGATGAAAATATTTAAAAGATTCCACAAATTCAGATTTATCCTTCTATTGATACCTTTATTACCTTTAAATCCTTATTTTGCAGAAAAAAATGAAGTAAATGATTCAATATTATCAAAAATGATCCAAGAAAAAATACCTTTTAAAAGTCAATATTTACTAGGACCTGGAGACATCGTAACAATAATTTTTCCAGGCTTAGAAATTTTTGATAATCAATACTTAATTGATCCAGAGGGGAACTTAAATCTTCCTGAAATAAATAAAATAAATGCTTCAGGTTTAACCTTAGGTGAGTTGACAAAAAAACTTAATGAAACATATCAGGAATTTATAATTGATCCAGATTTAAATATTCAAGTATTTAGATACAGAGATATTTCTATTTATATTTCTGGCGAAGTTAATAGTCCTGGTCTATATCGTCTTCAAGGCCCGAATATCATAGGTGAGAAAATGAACAATGTTCAACAAATCATATCATCACCTAAATTATTTAATGCTATCAAAGAGGCAAATGGAGTTACTAATAACGCTGATCTAGCGAATATAAAAGTTATCCGCATTAATTCAAAATCTCAAGGAGGGGGGGAAATTCAGTCAACTTTAAATCTACTCGACCTTGTTCTCGAAGGAGATCAGTCTCAAAACATCAATTTACTTGATGGAGATAGTATAGTTATTCCAAAGAGCAAAAAAATCTTAAAAGATCAGGTACTAGCTATAAACAAAAGCAACTTAAACCCTAATGTGATTACTGTATATATTACCGGAAATATAAAGAATACTGGCGAATCAAAATTAGCTAAGGGCACAACATTAGTACAAGCAATAGCTTCAAATGGAGGGAAAAAATTATGGACCGGTAATATAGAATTTTTCAGATTTAAGAGTGATGGTTCCATTCTCAAAAATAGATTCAGATATAATGAAGAAGCGCCATCTAATTCTCTGGAGAATCCAATTCTAATGAATGGAGATATAATAAATTTACAAAAAACTTTATTAGGGAAAACCACAGAAATCATAGGGGAAGTTGCTAGTCCAGTTCTTAGTGGATATGGACTTTACAGTATCTTTAATTAAAAATGAAAAATCAGGAATATAATATTGCAAGATCTGATAATAATGTTGAAGAAATTGATCTAAGTTATCTTCTAAAATTTTTCTTTAGAAATAAAGTATTTTTTAGTGTGGTAACAATAATATCTACTGCTATTGGTTTAATTTACTCATACATAGAAAAGCCGATTTATAAAGGTAGTTTTGAAATTGTAACTAGTGAGAAAAAAGGGTCTTCAACTTTAAATAATGAAAGCTTACTTTTAAATTTAAATCTAGAGCAAGATAGTAATAACAAAACGCAGAAATTTATATTACAAAGTCCATCAGTACTTAAACCAGTCTTTAACTTTGCTAAAACTAACTATATAAAAAGAGGTGAAAAAAAAGAAAACTTAAGTTATAAAGGTTGGCTTAAGGATACATTAAAGATAGATTTTGAACGAGGAACAGATGTTTTAAAAATTGAATTTAAAGATTCCGATAAAACTTTAATCATTAAAGTTCTTAATTTAATAAGTGAAAAATATCAAAATTATTCAAGGAATATTAAGGTAGAAGCTTTCTTAAAAAGAAAAATTTATCTAACTAAACAAAGAGATGAATTATATTCAAAATCAAAAAAATCACTTAAAGAATCAAACAAGTTTGCTATTAATAATGGGTTAGGAGATATTGATGGGTTTGTAAATATTGATAGCCAATCTTCTCTGCAAGATTCAAGTTTTACTGGAGAATTCGAATTAGAAGAAAGACTTTTTAACCAATTAAATATAAATTCTAGAAAAGAAAAAGCAGGTCAACGATTTAATAAACAATTTAAAACCTTAGAACTTTATGAATCAGAATATGTAATTCTTTCTTCGAAGTTAAAACCGAATTCAAAAGTTCTTCAAATCCTCTCTAACAAAATTGACACTTTAAAAGTTGCTTTAAAAAGACCTAATGAAATTCTGATCAAGTTTAAAGAACTAAAAAGAATTGCAGAAAGGGATGAGGCATTCCTAGATCGAGTTGAAAAAAATCTATTAACAACCAAATTAGAAAACGCTAAGCAAAATGATCCATGGGAATTGATTTCTCTTCCAACTATTAATGACGGTAGAGTATCCCCTTCAAAAAGTATATCAATTCTATTTTCCTTTACTATTGCATTTACTCTATCCTCTATATTCTTATATATTAAAGAAAGGAGATCGGGAATAATTTATGAATTTGAAGATCTTAGAGATAAAATTATAAGCAATTTTCTTGATAATCTTTATTTAAATACAAAAGACATAACCACAAAATTAATCCAAGGCGTAATTCAAAAAAGGATGGCGATTGATAACAAAAATATTGAGAATGAAAGATTTATTTTATTAGATTTCTCAAATAATTTTTCTAGTTCGTTTAATCCTGATGAAATTAAATTAACTAACACAGCACAATTTGTGTATAAAAAAATAAAATTTAATAGTAAATATGATCTTGAAGAAACAGACAATTTAATCTTCTTAGTTTCCTTAGGAGAAATAACAAAGAAAGAAATAATTATTATAAATAATTACACAAAAATTTATGGAGATAAAGTTTTAGGATGGTTTAATTTTGAACCTAAAACTATTTTTTAATAAGAGATTTAATTTTATACCTTTCTCCAAACTGCAAGAAGTCTTCCTTGAATTGTAACTTGATCTAAATCTAAAACAATTGGATCATATTTAATATTTGCAGCCTCCAAACTAATTTTATTACCTCTTTTGAAGAAATACTTTAATGTTGTACCTAATCCTGGAACCATTGCACTGACAATATCTCCATTTCTGATAGAGTATTTGCTATCAATTGGTTCCATAAGAACCATATCACTATCAGCAATGTAAGCATCAACCATAGAATCACCATTGACTGTTAAAGCAAAAATACCTTTTTTTTGCAGAACTTCTGACAAATCTAATTTCTCGCTGACATCTGAAAATGTTTCAACTAGTCCTCCCGCAGCAATAGATCCTAAAACTGGAATTCCATTTATAAAATCAGATGCTACTTGAAGTGTTCTTGCCTTGCCTTCCTGCCAAGAAATATAGCCTTTTTCTTGCAAGTGCTTTAATCGACTTTGGATTGGGGCTGGGGATTTTAGAGACATAGCTTTCATCATTTGCCTTATTGATGGACTATGTTGAAAATCTTTTATATAGTCTTTTATCCATCCATAAAGCTCTTTTTGAGCCTTTGTAAGATTATCGTCAGGAGAAGTTGCCATAAAACAAATGTACTCTAATACATTTGTACCCTTTTATTAATAAGTTTGCAAGTATACCTATAAAAGAAGGCAAGATAAAAGTGCTTGTTGAGCATGTAATCTATTTTCTGCTTGATCAAAAATTCTATTTTTTTTACT
>PAHI01000053.1 GCA_002705575.1 Fidelibacterota bacterium
TGGAGAATTAGATGGACCATACAAAAAATGGTATGAAAATGGTCAGTTATTAAGTGAAGGAAATTACAAAAATGGAAAATTAATTGAATAGAAATATTATTAATAACTCAATAATTTACAAACACAACCTCAACCTAATAAGTTGGGGTTTTTTGTTGTTATGTTTTTAATATATTTGATTATCAGAAAAATAAATAATATGAAAAAATTATTTTTTGTTTGTTCGATATTCGTCTGGTGTTTATTGGGGTGTAATTATAATTCTTCAACTATTTCATCATTCGAATTTAATTATGGTCCACCCTTGGAGTATATTGGTCCTGGAAGAAATCAAGAGGTTTATAACCCTGAATTAGACTCTTTACTTCAATCTGTATATACTTTAAAAAATGGAAAAAGGGACTCACTAATATACGAATGGTATAGTAATAGAAGAGAAAAAAACAACATCAATATTTCTGTTTTAAAAATTAAAACTGGTCTATACTATCATAATGACACGTTATATAGTGGAAACGTCTTTCACTCTAATTACAATCCGTTGAACAATTCTTCAATGGATTATTGTTGTGATGTCTGTTCTCCTTTAGACTTGTTCATTAAAAAAGATTTTATTGTTCGTTTTGGAGAGGTTGTTAATTAGTTACGAATCAAATTGTTTGAAATTTATCCAAATATTAAAAATCTCACCCCAATTTTTTATTTCAACGAACTACATCGACCTTTTAACTTAAGTCCATTAAATCAAATATTTTCATTAAAATTTTCGAGGAATTTATTAATATCGAACACTCCATTTGAAAAAAATGAAACCCAATTTTAATTTCGGTTGTCTATTTGTTTGGGGGTAATAGACCATACATATTATGTCGATAATATGTATGGTAGGATATTTATGAAATTAGTGTGGTATAATCACTTAAAAATTAATGAAGTAATCGACGACAAATTATTGTTACCAAATCATTCTACGGTCGTAGATTATTTGGGTAACAATAAACCCCTCCCTTACCATCATATTAACTGTAGTTTTAAAATTATCTTGAAATCTGTTCATTTAAGTTTTGTTCGTCATTATTCGACCAAACAAGAGAAATTATTCAATCTTATCAAGGAGTTAAAGGAGGTAGACAAGGATACAGAAGGATAAGTAAAATACTGTGTCATAGAGGTTATAAAACAGTAAGAAGTAACAAACCTATACTTAATAATTATGTCAATAGTATCTATAAGAATGGTAAAATAAGAGAGAGACGGTTAAATAAAATAAGTAAATTAAAATTATTAGATTTGAGACTAAATTTAAAAAAATTTAAAAATTCAACTTTTCATTTTTGTAGGTTTTATAAAAACTCCACTATTTATAAACCTTTTGGTAATTTAATTATTAATAAACCTAAATATTTCATTATAAAATCATTCAAAAGTGAACAGTTAACTAAATTCCTTTGTTATTTTAAAAATATCACATATATAAAATTAAAAAGTTAATTTTTATTTGTCATTTTGAAATATTAGAATTTGTTAAAGATAAATCTGAAAAATTAATATTTTCTATAAAGTCATTTGTAATATTATTTGAAACATCCTTTATAGGATTAAAATTAATATTTTTAAAAAATTTAGATTTTCCAAATCTTTCAAATATTAATTGGTCATTAATATCTAATTTTGATCTTAGAAGATTCAAAAATTTTGTTTCATTTTCATCAATTTTACCATCAGAAGCGATAATTCTAATTACAATCTCTATAATTAACAGTTCTTGAATAATCGTAAAATTTGAAGATTTAACGGTTTTGAAATATTCCGTTAAAACTTTTTTACTATCAGATTTTATATCTTTAATTAATTTCTTCAATTCATTACTTAGATCAATTTTTTTAAAATATGAAGTATCTCTATCTATCTTTCTCAATTCCTCAATTTCTTTATCATCTATGTGTCCATCACATGACATTGAACAAAATGCTGTTTTAAATAGTATTTTTTTAAATTTATCACTTTCCATAATTTATAATTTAGTTTGATTTATTTCGTTAATTGCATTAAGAAACTCTGAACCATTAACAAATCTTTTTTCAATATTAAGTTCTAAAGATTTTAATAATAAGTGGTCAACTTCCTTTGGAATATTTTGATTGAAAACAGAGGGAGGTAGTGGTTTTTTTTTTCTAGATACTATAATATTTTTTTCAATGTCATGAATTTCTTTTATACTTTTTAAATCTACTTCCCAAGGGTAAGAACCAGTTAGCATTTTATAAAATACAATCCCAGCTGAGAATACATCACTAGTATGTAAATATATATCTGAAAAACATTCTGGAGCAAAATAAAGATATCTGCCAGCTGCACTTGATATATTTTTTGATATATTTATTTTTTGTGCAAGGCCAAAATCAGACAATAAAGCTTTTGGTTCTTTTTGATTGTAACAAAGTAATATATTATCAGGATTTATATCTCTATGGATTACTGAACTAGAGTGAGCCTTTGAAAGACCTTTTAATAAATCAATCTGGATATTAAGAGCTTGATGAAATGGAAGTTTAATTTCTCTTTTTAATAAATCTGATAGAGATTCTCCAGAAATAAATTCCATAGCAATGTAGTAATATGTTTGACTATCTTTTTTAAAACTATTAGTTTCAAAAACACGAACTATATTTTCATGTGTCAATTTTGATAATATTAGAGCTTCTTTTATTATAGTATCTATGTCTGTATTAGAAACATATTCAGACTTTAATATTTTTAAAACTTGAAGTCCTAAAAATTTATGTTTTACTCTATAAACTTCTCCAAATGCTCCTTCACCAATAAAAAACTTTACTGTATAAGTATTATTTATTGAATCTCCTCTCTCCAAAATTCTTATCATGACTTAATCAATTAAAATTTCACCATCATTTCTTCCAATTGGTTTATCAGGTTTAGGCATTAATTCAAAAAGGCGTCGTAAAATTTCTTTTAGTGATTCTTTTGAAGGATTTGACGAAATTATCTGTTTTGCCTGATTCATAAGTGATCTAGCTTCATTTACATTATACCATTCAATCATGTCAAATTCACTATCAATACTTTTTATAATTGAAATTTCATATGCAACACCCGCTCCTTGGTCCATTAGTTTATGGTTAAAGTTTCTAATCTCTTCAATAAGTTGTTTGGCTAATTGAATATTTTGTTCATTTTTAACTTTATCGGCTTGATCTTGAAATTTTGTAATAATTTCAGCTGTTTTATCATTTCCATATTGTAAATTAATTTTTTTAAGTCTTGATATCTCATTTGTTAATTCTTCGTCAACGTTTGGCCATTCAGATAATTGTTCAAGATGATCAATGTTTTTTAAAATTTTTCGAAGTGAATCTAGAGTCTTAACTCTATTATCATCATCATTTCTCGATTTGTTTAGAGATGATAATAATTTTTTTAACTCATTTTCATAAGTAGATATTTTATCATGATTATTTGCATTAACAGTTTGGCTTAAAATAACTAGTGAATTTATAGCTTTTGAAATTTCATCTTCTAATTTTTCTGCTGATATGATTTTCATTAGACCTATTTCAACATCAATTTCTAGTGTTTCATCTAAGTAAGGAAAATATACATCAAATTTATTTCTTCTTGACGAATCTACATTAATTGTAAGTTCAACATCAGATCCAGAGGGTAATAGTTTAGGTAAATCTTCACCTGAAATAATAACATCTTTTATGTGTTGATTATGTATTGCTTTTGTGCCATCAGCTCCATTTTCTCCTTCATATAAAGGAATTTTTATGATATCTTCTTTAATTCCAGGTCTAATTTGATTTTGTGTTTTTAACCCGCTAATTTTTCCGACAGCTGGAAGTGATGTATTTTTTTCAAGTCCGTTTACTGTTTTAAATCTAATATTACCTGTCAAACTATCTTTCAACTCAATTCCAATATTCATCGGTAGGGTTGCACTTCCAATTTTAGATCCCTGAATAATTGTAATTTCATTTGGTTCACAATCAAAAACCGTTCCTTTGGAATCATAAGTTATAACATTAAAATTATTAGCTTTGTTTGATTCTAAAGAAACCTCAATTAGTTCAGCATCATTTTTAATTTCAATTTTACCGCTTGACCAACCACCATCAGATCTGACTAATTCAACAAACAAAGATTCAGGAATTTCACCATTTGTTTTATTTCTTAAAATATTAATTGTAACAAATTCCTCTATTTCAACAGAAGTGGCTTCATATTTTAAATCCAATTGAATTTTAGTAAGGTCTCTTTTTTGAAATTTACTAGGTATATCTCTAGTTGAAGCATACAATGCAGAGCCAACTGCAACTGCTGTCATTGGATCAATAGTTGTGTTAACATTAACAGAAATCTGATCTTTAATCATTGATCTTAAAATTGGCGAATAGGTTGGACCTCCAACAAGTAAAATTGTTGCTAAATCTTGACCCTTCATGTTATTTCTTTTAATTAACTCATTACATGTGTCAATTGCCTGCTGAAAAATTGGAGCAACAGCTTTTTTGAAATCTTCCCTACTTACTGTCAAATCTAATTCTAAATCTATTCCATTACTATCTTTAAAAGGAATTTCATCAAGATCAGTTAACAATTCATAATTTTCATTAAAGGACAATTGAATTTTTATTATTTCTGCGTAATATTTAAAGGATTCCCTAAGAATATTTTTTTTAGACTCATCTTTAAAAATATCATCAATCGAATATGTTTTTTTTAAATAAGGTATTATAATATTGTCTAGTATGGCATTGTCAATGTCTTTTCCTCCTAGATGATTATCACCTTCTGTATCAACAACTTTCATAATTCCTTCTTCAACTTTAATTAAAGCAGCATCAAAAGTTCCTCCACCAAAGTCAAATACGAGCCAGTGACCTTCTTCTTTAGTTTTTTCTATACCATAGGCCATTGATGCAGCTATAGGTTCTTGAAGTAATTCAACATGAGAAAGACCTGCTAATTCTGCTGCCTTTTGGGTTGCATCAATTTGAGAAGTATTGAACTTAGCTGGAACAGTTATTACTGCACTATCAAAATTTTCATCTAAAATAAAAGATTTTAACTTTTTTAGTACCTCAGAAGATAATTCTTCAGAGGTATATTCCTTGTTCATATGTGAACTAAAATATTTTTTACTTGTCCCCATTGTTCTTTTGAACTCAATAAAACAATTAGTTAAATTTAAATCAAATGTTTTAAGTGCATTAATTTTATCTTGTTTAAATTGGTTATATGCTGCATCTCCGACAGAAATTGATTTTTTCTTTCTAAAATTAACACATGATGGTATTGTATCCTTTTGGGTGTCAGATTTAATTATTTTTGGTTCACCATTTTGCATTCTAACGATTGCAGAGTTAGTTGTTCCTAAATCTATCCCATAATCTATTTTTGTTCTTGTCATGATTTTATTTTATTATTGACCAACGCTAACTTCAATTTGAGCAGATTGAATCATTTTTCCATTGAAATTTATTTGTGGTTTGATTATTTTTGTGATTATTTGTTTTCCTTTTTCTAAATTTTCGTCTGTAATAAAGTTAACAACTACTTTCATTCCTTCAACGTAGGGTTTATTTAACATTTCAACCATTTCATATCCATTAACTTTAAAAGTGTCTTGAATTCTTTGTAAAGCTTTTGAGAGTTGTCTTACGCCCCTTGTATCATCAGGCATATTATATAAGTTTTTTTTCATCCTAATAATTTCATCACCAACTTTTAAAGCTAAAGTATGGTCAATTTCATCGTTTTGTTTAGAAGAATTTTTGATTTCTTTATTTTGTTCACTTAATTGTAAATCATAAAGTTCAATTAATTTCTGATCAAGTTTTAATTGTTCAGATTCAATTTTTTTTGTTGAAAAAGTAAACCTTTTTCTTAAAACATAAAATAGTGTTAGAGCAATAAGAACTCCAAGAAAAATAAAAAAATAAGCCAAATTAGATTTTGTGTTAAGGATTGCATTAAGATTTTCAATATTACTTTTTGCTTCACTATTGGAAGCAGATAATTTCTTATTTAATTCTTTTTGCTTTAGGGAAATTTCATCATTATTTAATTTAATTAAATCTTTTATTTTTTCAATCTCAGTATTATATAAATTGTCTAGTGAATTGATTTTTTCTTTTAAAGTTTTTATTTCATATAGAAATTTATTTTGATTAACATTTATTTTATTTATAGATTTAATAAAATCATTGAAAATTTTGTTTTGTTTTTTTAGTGAATCTAAAATTGAATTTTTTGAATTGAAATTTTTTTCTTCCAAAACAATAATTTTGTTATAATTAGATTCAATATTTTCTTTTAATGAATCTAATTGAAATTTAAATTCAGAGGCTATAAATTGGGTTGAATCATTTTGAGCTTGAATGAAATTAATGAAACAGCAAATTATTGAAATGGTTATTATCTTTTTCATTTTTTAATTATTTTTATAAAAATATTTAGTATAAATTTTATTAATTTATTTATAATTCTTCTATTTTTCAAGAATTTCACCCATAATGGAGAGTATCGATAGTAAAATTTAATCAAAGATTTACCAAATAAATAATTAACTAAAAATTTATCTCTAAAATTTCTTAAAACTAAAACTTGTGGATGATCATAATTCCCATATACCATTGTAGCAATGTAGCATCCACCTTCATTTTGTCCTGCTACTTGCTTATTCTTTTCTATGATACTTAAATTATCATATAATTTGTTCCTAGTATCTACAGACATTTTATATATTTTAAAAAGTTTTAATAACTTTTCACATCTTTCTGCAATTTTAACTTTTACTGAAGCATAACTTGATTTATATTCAATGAGTTTTTCATTATAAGCACTAATTATTAATGCCATTGCTAATTGTACAACAGCATCACATAAAGAAATATTTTCCTTTTCTTTATCTTTATTCTTATGAATATTACTAACTAATGTTATTTCTGATGATTTTGATAATATATCATCAAGTTTTGATGCTTCTTCAAATAAACGCTCTTCATATCCATAATGATCTTGATTCTTAAAATTTTTAAAAACTTTCAATGCTTTTTCATAAGCAGAAATAATTTCATTTAAACTATCATCCAACCATTGATTCATTATTTTATAATTTTCATCAATTCTATCATTGATTTGACTTTGGAATCCACTTACAATTTCCTTTGCTAAATCGCATAATTTTAGAATTTTATTCCCATCTTTTTTTAAATCTTTCTTATTTTTCGTTAGAAAATTAAAATACTCAATTCCACATTGTAGAAGTTCATTTGCTATTTTATTAGCAAGCATTTGATATTCAATATTTTCCTTTCCTAATATTTTATGGACTGACTCAAGTTGTGGTTTTATGTTTTGGTAAAGAGTATTTCCTAGTAAAAGTGCCTTAGAAACTGATTTTTTTCTTAATTCAGAAGTTGTTGAAATTAGATCTTCAATTTTTTTTATTGATTCTCCACTAAATTCTTTTGTAATAAAAATTTTTGTTTTTTTTGAAAATGTATCAAAACTGGAAATAAATTCAATGGTAGATATACCACTTGTAATATCCAAGAATGGCTTAGCAAAAGGTAATAAATTTTTAAAGTATTCAATTTCAAGATCTTGATTAGTGATTTTTATGTTATTTCCTGCAACTTTTAATATATATGAATTTAATTCGTCATGATTCATAAACTTTCCAGCTAGAGTCATAGCATTTTTGAATAATTTTTTATCAAAAGTGTTATTTTGTAAACTGAGACATAGATATAATGACTTCAAATTTACTAGACATGAAAAATTCTTAGATGATACATTTCCATCTTTTACTACTTTCGACCAAATATCAATAGATTTTTCAATATTATCATTAGATAAATTGTCAAATGCAACAGAATCAATATGGTTATTATACCAAAACCAATATAACGAATGTATTAATTTTTTTTTTGGATGCTCAATTGTATTAGAAGCTAAAGATAAATTCTCCAAGGTCCGAGTAAAATTTGACAAAAAAGAAAAATCAGTTTCGAATTTGACTGCTTTCCCAACTTCAGTAAATCTTTTAACTCTAGTTATTTTTTTTTGAATTTCACGTTCAGAGGTTATTATTGAAACTCCTAAAATTCTGAATGGATTATCTGTTAAAAACTTCATTTCTTTAAAATAAACTATCAATATAATAAATAATTATATAAAATTTATTTTTTAATTTAATTTTTCAATGAATTTGTCAAAGAATATTCTTATAATCATCAAAAAAAATATAGATTCAATCTTATTAGTTCATTTTATGATTTTATAGATTTAATGGAAAATTGGATGGAAGATATAAAGATTGGTATGAAAATGGGGTTTTAAAATCTGAAATAAATTATGAAAATGATAAATTAAATGGAATTGCTAGAGGATGGTATGAAAATGGTCAGTTAATGTTTGAAGTGAATTTTATAAATGGTAAAAAAGAATAGATACTAAATGGTATGAAAATGGTCAGTTAGAATATGAAAGAAATTATGAAAATGGGTAATTACTTTTTAAATAAAGTATTTATAATTAATAAATATATAAAAATTTAGCTTTTATGTGAAACCCGCCAAAACATCATGTTCTTCATCTGTAATTCCATTACTATTATCTAAATTAATTAAAATAAAGAAAACAGCAAACCGTGATTTCAATTCTTTTTGTATTCAACTTAAATGTTTAGAAATTAATTAAACTTTCTCCCACCCTTTTTTAATGTTTTTAAGAATCTCATCATTGAAAATTTCTTCAATTTGTTTTTTTGAATTGGAAACCTTCAAGTCTTTTTTTAGAACATCCGCTCTACCTGGACTAAAATCAGTATAGTGATATACAAAGGCAGGATATTCCCCAGTATCTTCCTTATTTGTTTTCCAAATAACAAATTTTCGAACTAAATTAATTCCCTTACTATTTTTTACATAAATCTCTTTATTTAATATCTCGCTTTTCTTTAAAGTGTTGTTTTTAGAAGAAATACTATCTATAGATATTATTCTAGTTACTTGAGATAATCCAGTATCATTAACATTAGGTTTTTTATCATCTCTTATTCTTAAAAATGTTGGAGAGGTCACACTAGCTGAAGAAGACTTACCCTCAGAATAATAGGTTTCATCTTTAAAAGTTAATGACATTTTTGAAATAGGTCCTTTGGTATTTTCATTATAAATATCTAAACAACTAAATTCAATTACTATCTCTGGCTTAACCATAATAAACGCAAGATTAGACCCAGAGACTTCAATGTAATTAGAATCAACTTTTATACTCTCTAGGGCAGTTAAAAAAGAAGCTCTCTTACTATCATCAAATCCGTTGTAAATTTTACTTAAAACGATATACTTATTTTCTGAAACACATAACCCAACTAGTAATTCTTTAATCATTTCAAATCTTTCTCCCTGAGATTTCACATATCCTAAAATTACTGCATCAATTGTGATTTTAGGTTTAACCTTGTATACAGGACCATTATGTAATCTAACCACAATTCCTTCCATACCTCTTTCTTCTACAATTTGTTTATAGTAATCTTCTATTTTAGACCTACTATCTAATTGTAAGCATTCTATTGGATGAATCGATTGACCATTATTTAAAATTGACTTAAGTTTTTCAATTAATGATTCATCATCATAATTAGACTCCTCTTCATTTATTGAAATAATATCAA
>PAHI01000006.1 GCA_002705575.1 Fidelibacterota bacterium
ATAGTTAGAAAATTAAATTGTATTAAAACAATCAAAGCTAATGAGCAAAGAATTATTACATAAAACCATGCTAATTTTTTATTTAATGCTCCAGATGCAATAGGTCTATTTTTTGTTCGTAAAACTTTTTTATCTATTTTTTCATCAATAATATCGTTTACTATACAGCCAGCACTTCTCATTAAAACCGATCCTAGAAAAAATAAAATCATAAAATATATAAAAGTATTAAAATTTTTATCAAAATAAAAAGCCAAAGATAGCCCCCACGAACATGGCCAAAATAATAAAAGAAAACCAATTGGTTTGTTGAGTCGTGTTACATTAATGAAGTTTCTTATATGTTTTGACATTAATAGTTCTTGTAAATATCAAACACTAAATACATAATCAATCCGATTCGAAATGAACATAGATTATACAGTTACAGCATTAATGTTTCCTGCCATACCTCTTATAATGGCAGTCTATAGTAACAGATTTCATACTTTGAGCGCTCTTATCAGAAAACTTCATGACGAACATGTATTTGAGAAACACATCCCACCTGAATGGGAGAAACAGCTTAAAAATTTGAGTCAAAGAATAAACTATTTAAAATATGCGATTGGAGCAGCTGGGCTAGGTTTTTTATTTAATATGATGACAGTTCTAGGACTATATTTAGATAAAATTTTTGTTGCAAGATTGATATTTGCGACTTGCTGCGTATCAATGATTGTATCAATAATATTATTTTTATTTGAAATTTTTCTTTCAACAAATGCGTTAAAATTACATTTGTCAGATATGAAATTTGATGGAAAATAGGCTATATGAAAATAAATGCTATAAGGGCCTTTATAATTGCTTCTATAATAATAATTCTTTTGTATGCTTTAGGATTATTTTTGCCTATTATAATAACCTCTAATTAATTATGTTTGGAAAACCCGTAATACTTATAATTTTACTTGTTTTGTTATTAGTATTTTATCTAGTAATAAGAATTGGTGCTGGTAAAAAAAAAGACATTGATCAATCAAAAAATTTAACAAGATATCTTTTTGGAATAAGGATTCTGATAATTATTCTAGCTATTGTTGGCTTAGGGCTTTGGTTTGTTCTTTAAATTGGTGTTATAAACTAATTTTCCAAACTTAATCTTCTCATCATATGATTGGTTAAACGTTTTCAATTGTGACTGACTCATTCTTGAAACTAAAATTTTTAAATTATCTTTTTTCCAATCGTTTGTAGTTTCAATATTTTTCCAAATTTTTTTTTCTTCATTAGTTCTTGCACAGCCATAACACAAACCAGTTTTGGGATCACTTTTACAAATACTAATGCAGGGACTAATTATTTTATTATTATTCATTTGGAATTAAAATAGCCGGACCTAAAATTTTTCTTCCCTCGAGATCTTCGTGAGCTATTTTTGCATCAGATAATTTATATTCTTTAAAAATTTTCACTTTAATTTTACCAAATTTAATTTGTTCGAAAAGTGCAGCCGTTCCTTCCTCAAGAGCTTTTCTACCTGCTCCATAATCGGCCAGTCCTGGTCTAGTAAAAAACAAACTTTTATGTGCTATATATTTTTTCACATTTATAGGATCCAGCGCACCCGAAGCATTTCCAAAAGAAACCATCATTCCCATTGGCTTTAAACAATTTATGGATTTTTCAAAAGTTTTTTTTCCAACTCCATCGTAAACTACTCCAATGCCTTTATTATCTGTTATCTCCAGAACCTTTCGATCAAAATCTTCCTTATTATAATTAATTACAAATTCGCATCCATTTTCTTTAGCAATATCAATCTTACTATCTGATCCTACTGTGCCAATCACTTTACATCCTATACTTTTTGCCCACTGACAAAAAACCTGCCCAACTCCCCCTGCAGCAGCATGAAATAAAATTAGCTCTCCAGCTTTTACTTTATAAGTTTTAAACAAAAGATAATGCGATGTTAAACCTTTTGTCATTATACTCGCTGCAACTTTATCACTAACGACCTCGGGTATTTTTACTGCAATTTTTTCCGGAATAATTCTTTCCTCAGAGTAAGAACCCAAGGGCATTTGAGAGTATGTTACTCTATCACCCTTGTTAAAATATTTTACTTCAGAACCAGTTTCCAGAACAACCCCAGCACCCTCCATTCCTAAACCCGAAGGTAGATTAAGTTTGTAAAGTCCGGACCTATGGTAAGTATCAATGAAATTTAAACCTATAGCTAAATTTTTAATTTTAATTTCGGCGGGACCAGGTGAACCTACGGAAATATCTTTTAATTCTAATACTTCAGGACCACCATGTTTATTAATAATAATTGATTTTGACATTAATATTTTGCAAAAGTTCCGTTTTGATAATCTTCAATAGCTTGATTAATTTCCTCTTTTGTATTCATAACAAATGGACCTCCTCTTGCAATTTTCTCACCAATTGGTTTTCCAGCTATAAATAAGAATTCACTTTTTTTGTTGGCTTTAACAACTAACGTACTACCTTTTTCAAGTAAAATTAAATTTGAATCGCTAGTTTTTGATTTTTCATCGCTGCCAATTTTTAAATCTCCTACTAATAAATATATGAAAGAATTATGCCCAGGTGGCACGCTACATTTAAACTCTTTTCCTTTATTTAAAATTATATGAAAATAAATTGGTTCTACATTATGTTTTTTTTCAGGTCCTTCAATATTTTTAAATTTACCTGCAATTATTTTCACTTCCATATCTTCATTGTTGTAAAAACCCAAATCTTTTTTTTTAAAATAAAAGTATTCGGGTTTGTTTAATTTTAATTCCGCAGGCATATTAATCCATAATTGGAAGCCCAGTAATTTTCCGTCGGACATTGCCGGCATTTCAGAATGAATTATTCCTCTCCCAGTTTTCATCCACTGAACATCGCCCGGTTTCATTATGCCTTTTGCTCCAGTGCTATCTTGATGTTCAAACTTTCCTTCAAGCATATAAGTGACAGTTTCAATGCCTCTATGTGGATGGGACGGAAAACCAGAAACGTAATCATCTTTGTTCTCAGAACCAAATTCGTCTAACATGAGAAATGGATCAATATAACTCGCATCTTGTGTGCCAATACTTCTTTTTAATTTAACTCCAGCACCATCTGATGTTTCTATAGCTTTTATAATTTTTTTTATTTCTATTGTAGACATTTAGAATTAGACTATCACAAAATAATATTTAATATAGTTCTTTTTAATCGCATGAGCTCAAAAATAAGATTATATTTTTCTAAAAATTTAACTTCTGGAATAGTTTTAAAACTTCCAAAAAATCAATCTCATTACATTAAAAATGTAGTACGGTTAAAAAAAGGGGATAAAATTTCTTTATTTAATTCCTTAAGTGGAGAATGGGACGCAATAATATTACAACATGGTAGAGATTTTACAGAATTTAAAGTTGAAAAACTATCTAGACCTCAAGAGAAACAAAATAATTTATGGTTAGCTTTTTCGACCATAAAAAAAAATCAACAAGACATGATGTTACAAAAAACTACAGAACTTGGCATACAAAAATTTTTCCCTCTACTATGTGAAAGAAGCATAGTAAGAGAAATTAATAACGAAAGAGCAGAAAAGATTGTTACTGAGGCAAGCGAGCAATCTAATAGAATTTCAGTACCTGAAATTTTACCCATTCAAAATTTAAAAAATTTTATTAAAAATTTCCCAACAAAAGGAATTATTATTTTTTGCGATATTAATTGTAGAACCAATAATCTTAGTGAAATTTTATCTTCAAAAAATCCAATTTGTATTTTAATTGGACCAGAAGGAGATTTTTCAGAAAAAGAAAGACAATTAATAGTTGATAATAAAAAAATAGTCTCCATATCACTTGCTAAGAATATTTTACGCGCTGAGACTGCCGCAATTGCAGCAACTACAATTTTAACTCACAATTTAAATTTTAAGTAATTTTACCCTTTAAATTACAGTAGAATTTTACCTTGCAAAAGTGTCGCAAAACCTTATTAAACATGCATAAAGTATATATATATAGTAAATATTAATTATGAATACTGCTTACGCATTACTACTTGGATTAGTCATCTTTTTGATCCTTTTTATTTATTTTGTTTTTTTTTCAGTTTCATTGAGATTAGAAAAAAATGAAAATAAAGCTGAAATCGCAGTTAAAAGAAAATCAGTACCATTTAGATGGAGAGATTTGATTGACTCTAAAAACAAAAAACTAGGAATGATAGATTTAGGAAATCATATTCTTGTTGCAGGCATTATTCTTATTGGAATTTTTATAATATCTAACGCATAAACATGATAGTAGCACTAGCCATATTTCTTATAACTATTGGATCAATCGTATTTCATTTTTGGTCACCTTGGTGGTGGACAGAAGTAGCATCTAATTGGGGTAACATGGACGATACAATTCTTTTAACTTTTTGGATAACAGGAGCTGTATTTGTAGCTATATGTTTTTTTGTTGCATATTGTGTTTGGAAATATAGTTATAAAAAAGAGAGAAGAGCTGAATATAAACCAGAAGACAAAAAGTTAGAAAGTAGATTAACCTGGGCAACCGCGATTGGAGTTGCAGCTCTGCTGGCACCTGGTTTAGTTGTCTGGAATCAATATGTTACAGTTCCAAAAGACGCTTACAAAGTAGAGGTGTTCGCTTACCAGTGGGGATGGAAATACAGATTGCCAGGCGAAGACGGTAAATTAGGAAAAACTGATATAAGATATATCAATGATGAAAATCCATTTGGATTAATTTTAGAAGACCCGAATGGTAAAGATGATCTTTTAGTAGACGCTCAAGAACTACATGTATTGAAGGATCGACCAGTTAAATTTGAATTAAGAACTATCGATGTATTGCATAATTTCTATGTACCTCAATTCAGGGGCAAGATGGATATGGTTCCAGGAATAATAACTTATTATTGGCTTACCCCAACTAGAGTAGGAGATTTTGAGGTGTTGTGTGCGGAGTATTGTGGATCTGGGCATTACGCTATGAGAGGAAGAGTAATAGTTGATGAAGAGAAGGATTATAAGACATGGGAGGCAAAACAAATAACTTTTGAGAAAATGTTGGCAAAAAACATGAAAAATGACAATTTGCGACTGGTAAAAAAGGATAAATAAATTATAAAAACAATTAAATATGTCAGATGAATACGAACATAAATTAGAAGCCAAATCAGACTATGTTGCTGATACATCGTCTGTATCGACACCAGATATTGACTCAGTTCCAGATGCTGAACTACCTGATCAAGAACTCTATCATTCGCATAGTTGGTGGACTACATATGTTTTTTCGCAAGATGCAAAATATATTGGAATTCAGTATGCATTGACAGCTATTGGAACCGGACTTTTAGGATTAGTCCTATCCTGGTTAATGAGAATTCAATTAGCCTTTCCAGGTTTAGGTTGGCTTGATCCTGCATCTTATTATCAATTTGTAACAATGCACGGAATGATAATGGTGGTGTATTTGCTAACTGCATTATTTCTTGGAGGTTTTGGAAACTTATTAATACCTCTGATGTGTGGCGCAAGAGACATGGCATTTCCATATGTGAACATGCTTAGCTACTGGGCATTCGTTGTTGCTGTTTTAGTTTTGCTAGCAAGCTTTTTTGTTCCTGGAGGACCGACCGGAGCAGGGTGGACACTTTATCCTCCACAAGCAATCACAGCCGGGACACCAGGAAGTGATATGGGAATAATACTGATGTTAATTTCATTAATATTATTTGTAGCTGGTTTTACAATGGGCGGATTAAATTACATCGTAACTGTTTTACAATTAAGAGCTAGAGGTATGACATTAATGAGATTGCCTTTGACAATTTGGGGAATTTTTACAGCAACTGTACTTGCGATGTTTGCATTTCCAGCTTTACTAGTTGGTTGTTTAATGATGACACTAGATAGTTTGATCGGAACAAGTTTCTTCATGCCAGCTATGGTGTCT
Organism: Fidelibacterota bacterium; assembly: GCA_002705575.1. The sequence continues at coordinate 5,982 of PAHI01000006.1, forward strand.
TTAGGGGAAAAGTTGACCTATGAGGGTGGAAGCCCAATTTTATTCCAACACTTGTTTTGGTTTTTTGGCCATCCCGAAGTATATATCGTTGCTCTACCCGCTTTTGGAATTGTTTCTGATTTACTTTCAGTGCATTCAAGAAAAACTATTTTTGGATACAGAATGATGGTTTGGGCTATCGTAGGAATAGGCGCACTTAGCTTTTTTGTATGGGCTCACCACATGTACGTAAGTGGAATGAACCCTTGGTTTGGTTTTTTCTTTGCAACAACAACATTAATCATTGCGGTGCCTACAGCTATAAAAGTTTATAACTGGATTTTAACTTTATGGAGAGGAAATATAGTATTATCTCTTCCCATGTTATTTTCTCTTGGCTTTATAGTTACTTTTTTAAATGGCGGATTAACCGGTTTATTTCTTGGAAATGTTACAGTTGACGTTCCTTTATCAGACACTTATTTTGTTGTAGCTCATTTCCATATGGTTATGGGCATTGCTCCTATACTTGTTGTTTTTGGAGCAATTTATCATTGGTATCCATTAATTACCGGTCGTATGATGAATGAAGCTTTAGGAAAAGTTCATTTTTGGATTACATTTATTGGTTCATACGCAATTTATTTTCCAATGCATTACCAAGGTTTTGTTGGAGTGCCAAGACGATACTTTGAAATTTACGATAGCCCATATATTGATACTTCGACATTGCTCTTAAATAAATTTATTACAATTGCAGTTTTAATAGTAGGGGCAGCACAATTACTATTTTTATACAATTTATTTGCAAGCGCTAGACTTGGAAAGAAAGCAGAAAAAAATCCATGGAAAGCAAATTCATTAGAGTGGCAAACTCCTCAAATGCCTGCAGAACATGGTAATTGGGGCAAAGAACTTCCAAAAGTTTATAGATGGCCTTATGACTTCAGTGTGCCTGGAGCAAAAGAAGATTATATTCCTCAAAACCAACCTCCAAGTGAGATCATAGGAGCGAAAGTTGAGAAGACGTGAGCGAAAAAAAAAGCATCTTTCAATTACTAACTGAAAAACCTTGGGAAAAAGATCAAATAGAGTCTGATAATAAGCACCAAGGTCAAACACTTAGCTTAACAAAACAAAAACTCGGCCTAAGAACTGTTATGGCTGCCAGCACAGTTTTGTTTTCACTTTTTGTAGTTGCGTATTCAGATCGAATGCTTGTAAGCGATTGGAGAAACATGCCAGAGCCTTGGCTTCTTTGGTTGAATACAGGAATTTTAGTAATAAGTAGTTTAGTTTTTCATCAGACGACGAAATACGCTAAGAAAGAAATTTATGATAAAACAAAAAACAGTCTATATTTTATTGGTTTTCTAGCATACTCTTTTTTAATTGGTCAGCTTATAGTTTGGTATCAACTAATGCATAACGGCTATTATGCTACAAGCAATGTTGCTAATGCTTTTTTCTATTTATTTACCACAATTCATGGCCTTCATATTATTGGTGGAATATATTTCTGGGGAAAAACAACTTCAAAATTCATTAAAAAAAGTCTTAAAAAAGATGAGATTAACAATTTGATTGATATTTGCGCAGTTTACTGGCATTTCTTATTAGCTGTTTGGTTAGTACTTTTCGGATTAATGTTATCAAGTTAAGGAATATTAATTATGTCAGACTCATCATTAGAAAATCTTCCTAAAGGTTGGAAAAGTGTTCCAAGTGATTTAGGCTCAGACCAAACTGCTTTTAAAGGTGTTCAATGGGGAAAAGCAATGATGTGGATATTTTTATTAAGCGACACATTCATTTTTAGCTGCTTTCTGATTTCTTATATGAAGGGGAGAGCCTCAACAGTAGTTGATTGGCCTAATACAAGCGAGGTATTCTCACTTGATTTTATGGGAGTTCCTGTACCACTTCTTTTGATAGCAATAATGACCTTCGTACTTATTACCAGCAGCGGAACTATGGCGTTGGCAGTAAAATATGGTTATGAAAAAAATAAAAAAATGTGCGGCTGGTTTATTTTTGCAACAGCTATTGGCGGATTAACTTTTGTAGGAATGCAAGCTTATGAATGGTCTAAGTTA